>NZ_JBASWB010000072.1:0-4517 GCF_049276255.1 Miniphocaeibacter sp. | reverse complement strand
TATAATCAACTGTATTATAACTTATAGGATAATCTTTGTTTTTTGTTAAGTATATCTGTTTATCATAAAAACCAAACTTTTTACCAGCTATTTCTAAATCTGCATTATTTGGTGCTATTTGTTCATTATCAGCATATACTTTAACTTCTACAAGTGAAGTTGATTTGTTTCTAAAATTAAACATAATAAATATCTCTTCATTAGTGTCCGGAACTTTAAATGAAGTAGATTTAATATTTTTACCGTCTATGTCTATTGAATCTAAAACATATTTTTCGGTATTATATTCCACAGTGTATTCAGCTTTTTTTTCTAGTTCTTTTACATTATCTATGTCTGTAGAAGTACTACTTCCGGATTTCTTTAATTTAATCCCTAAATCTAAATAGGCTGCTCCACCGCCAGCTCCTTTTACACCATCAATTTTTGCATCGTGTTTATATTTTACTGCATTACTACCTGAACTTGTATCTGCATAAGACAAGTTCCCAGCAAAAATGGAAAACAACATTACAAATGACATTAAAATTCCAAAAATTCTTTTACTCTTGTTCATTATATCCCTCCTGTATTTGATGATAACACAAATTACAACTTATATAAAATTACATAACTAAAAATATACCTCCAATAATATTATATTACAATTTGTTTAAAAAATAATTACAATATCCTTACGATTATATAAAAAAACTCCCGTAGTTTTCACTACAAGGAGTTTTTTAAGTTATATTATTTGTCTCTACTATTTTCAACTAATGTTTCTAATGCAGTTTTTACTGCCGGTTTTACTGAGTTTACTCCACCTGCTATATAAGCTGTTTCAATATTTTTAATTGTGCCTATATAAGTGTTTTGGCTAGATGTAAAGTCAGTTTCTGTTGATAAAATAATAGCTGCATTTTTTGTAAATGCTAATGGTCCAGCTGTTAAAGCATCAGGTGATTTATAACCATTTGCAACTACAACTGTTTTAACATTTGCTTGAGTTAATTTTTCAGCTATTGCTACTGATGTTTCAAATCTATTTGCACCGGAGATTCTCCTCTCAGTTGTATAAGTAAGAGCTGTTCCATTAATTATATTTTCAGCAACTGTTTGTGGTCCACCAATTATAGTAGCCTTTGTTGCCCCTATAGTTTTTAAACCAGCTTTAACTTCTGTAGTTAATACACTTCCATTAGTTAATACTATTGGCAATTTGTTTTCTGTTGCATAAGTTGATGCTGCTAAAGCATCGGCATCTTTTGCATCTGTACCATTTGCTATAATTACTCCATTAGTATAACCTTTATCTTTTAATGTAGTAGCTACCTTAATGGAAGTTTCGTAACGGTCTTTACCAGAAGTTCTACTAGTTGTTACGCCTTCTTTTATAGCCTTTAATTCTTTAACTAAGTTTTCAGAAACGGAATTAACTCCACCAACTACATAGATTTTATTAACGCCATTATCTCTAATATAGTTTTTAACACCTTGAATTGCAGAGTTGTCTCTTACTAAAAGTATTGGAGCTTCTAATACATTTGCTAAAGGACCAGCTGCTAAGGCATCGGCTGAAACTTCTCCATTAGCAATAATAAGATTTTCTGCTTTAGGATAAGCTTCCTTAGCTATTTCAACTGCAGTTTCATAACGAGTTACACCTTCAAGTCTTGTTACCTTGTCTACTTCTTCATCTGATTTTAAAATAATTTCCAATTTAATACTATTTCTATTTGCTTTTATAGAGTAAGGATCGTTAGCTTTACTGCTAATAGGTGTAACGACTATTTTCTTTATAGTATGTTTACTTGAAGAAAGTGTATAAACATAATTCTTAATATCATCTTCTAAAGTAGAAGTAGTTCCTTCTATCTCTGTAGTTTTACCTTTTACTTCTTTATCTCTATTCCCTATAGTATCGTTTACTAATTTGAATCCATATTCTGACCAATCGATAACGTCACTACCTTTTATTTCTTTACTACCAATTGTTATTTTTTCAATGGTAACAACAGTTTTTATTTCTTTATTATCTTCTGTTGGTGCTTCTGTTGGTGCTTCTGTTGGTGCTTCCGTTGGTGCTTCTGTTGGTGCTTCCGTTGGTGCTTCCGTTGGTGCTTCTGCTGGTCCTGAACCACTGCCACTATCATTTGTTTGACTATTTCCTTTTGTTGGATCAGTATCAGCAAAAGTTTTTGTACCAGCATAAACTGACAACACTAGAACAAAAGCTAATAAAATACTTATTAATTTTTTTGATTTTAACATAAATTCCTCCTTATTCCTTTATAGTATATAATACCATAAAATGAATTAAAAAAAAGTTATGAAAAATAAAGAATAAAAAAATAGGTATTGTACAATACCTATTTACAAATTATTTTGTTAAATTTAATATTTCTTTTGCTAAGTCACTATTAATAGAGTCTGTTCCACCAACTACATAAACTTCAAATATATTATTTTTTATATTTTTAATATATTTTTCTGTTTCCTTGTTAATTTCTTTACCATCTACTAAAATAATTGGAGCATTTTTAATACCTGCCACTGAACTTGCTGTTAGGGCGTCAATATAATTAACTCCACTTGCTAGAACAAGATTGTTAATATTATTTAATTCCCTTGCAACTTCTATTGAAGTTTCATAACGATTTTCTCCAGCTATTCTTTCTTCTAAAAGAATATTTGTATTATTTAATATATTGTTAGAGACAGAATTTTTTCCACCAACAATTATAGCATCTTTAATATTAAAATCATTTAATTTGTTGAGTACATTAACTTCTATAATACTACCATTTGTTAAAATTATAGGATATTTTTCTTGTATAGCTAAAGGACTTGCTGAAATTGCATCAGCTGCATTAACTCCATTTGCCAATATAATTTCATTTTTGTACTTATGGTCTTCAATTAAAACCTCTGCTACTTTCGCTGATGTTTCATAACGATTTTCACCAGCTATTCTTTCTACTTCTAATTTGTAGTCATCACTAAGTTCTTCTTTTAAAGAATTTGCTACAGATTCTTTCCCACCTACAATATAAACCTTAGAAGCTTTTGTAGATTCAATATAGTCTGCTACTGGTTTAGAAATAGTTTTACCATTTGTTAAAAGAATTGGTCCTTCTAATTCGTTAGCAAGTGGACCTGCAGACAAGGCATCTGCTTCCTTAACTCCATTGACTAAAACAATATTTTTCGGATTTTTAAATATATTTTCTGCAATTTTAGCTGAAGTTTCGTAACGGTCTTTTCCGGCAAATCTTTTTAAGCCAACTTCCTTTTCCCTTATTACTTTAAATTCTAAATTCAAATCTGAATCTAAGGTAAATTTATATTTTCCATTTTTTACTATTGAATTAAGACCATCTTCTACTTTATAGATATAAAAGCCTTCAGGGACATTAATAAATTCTAAAACATGTTCACCTTTTTTCAAGTCAATTTCTTTACCTAATTTGTAATCTTCTTCGTCTAATTTTACTTTTATATTAGAATTATTATCTTCTAAAGTAGCTTTAAACTTAGAATATTTAATATTTTCAATAAAGTCTAAGTAAACAAATTCCGTTTCCTTGTCTGTGTTTAATTTTAAAATATTATTAGTGGAAACTACCTTGTCATCAATAGTAATGGATTTTAAAGTATAATTATCTTCATTATATTTTATTTCATAATCCTTACCATTTTCTAAATACAGTATATTAATTCCCTTTTCATCTTTTAATTCTAAAGAATTAACTTCTAATTCCAATTCTTCTGTTGGGGCTTTACCGTCCACTGTAGTAACAAATGCTGTTTCAATAAATTTTTCCTTGGCCTCTACATTATTAGTTACAAAAAATGCAAATATCAATGTAAAAACAAGAAAAAACGATATTCCTTTCTTTTTAATCATTTAAACACCTCCTAGTATTATTATATCCTATAAATTTTAATAATAACAGTTATAAAAATATGTAAAAAAAAACTACTCTTCCGAGTAGTTTTTTATTTAGTTTATCTTATCTACTAACTAATAAGTTAGCTAATTCTTGAGCTACAGTTTCTGAAACTGAGTTAGGTCCACCAACAATGTGGATTTCAGTCATTCTGTTATCATTTAGATATTTAGCTAAGTCTTCACCTAAAACAGTTGGACTGTCAGTTAATAATATAGGTGCATTTTCTTTAAATCCTAATTGACCTGCAGATAATGCGTCTGGATAATCTTTACCATTAACAACTATAGCTTGTCCACCATGTGTAAAGTATTCATCAGCTATTGCCATTGAAGTTAATTGTCTATTATCTCCAGATAATCTGTCGATATTAGAAATATTAATTTGTGCTAAAGCTTCTGAAGAAACTGAATTAGGTCCACCAACTACCATAACCTTGTTAATTTGGTATTTAGTATCAGCTAAAGCAGCTTTTACTGAAGATGGAACAGCATTAGTTTCTGTTAATAATATCGGTTGAGTGTAAATTGCTGATGGAACTGATGCAACTAAAGCATCTGCAAAAACTCTACCATTAGCTAACAT
>NZ_JBASWB010000071.1:0-1773 GCF_049276255.1 Miniphocaeibacter sp. | reverse complement strand
TGTGTAAAGAATTGGACATTTTGTTTCCGCATCTAAAGAAGCTGTTTGCTCTACTGGGTATTTAGATAATATATCTGCGTTGATACTTGCTACATCATCTGCAAATGATATTTCTAAATTATTAACTACTGCGTTAGCGTATACTTCCTCATTGACAATGTTGTCAACATATATGGAGGCTGTTAAAGCATCACCTTCACTTCTTTTGATGGTGTGCTTAAAGTTTGCTCCCGATGGGGCTGATGATATATCTCCTAATGCCAATGCTAACAAGTAAGGAGATGTTTTGGGATTTAGCACTGCTTGTATTGTGCCTTCTCCCCATTTCTTTCCTTCTACAGAACCGCATCCTTGCTCCATTCGTGTTCCTCTTGCAGAAACATCACCGATTGGAGTATGTCTTGGCTCTAAGGTAAGGTCTAAAAATGGGATTTGCATTGTAGGACTTTCTATTGTTCCTGCTACAGGTTCAATAGCAATTCCGATTTTTCTTTTTCTTCCTATAGTTGTCATATTTTTTTTATTTTATTACTTATTTATAATTTACGCTGGCAATTGCTTGAACTCTTAATGTTGTTTATGTTATTATTCTTTCATTTTGATAACTCTTAACCGATTGAAGAGGTTCTATTCTTAACACGCAATCTAACTGCAGGTTATTGTTATCTCTGAATAACTTTTCCAATTTCCATTGTCTGTCCATAATCGTCGCTTCCGCCTGCTTTCTGCCTTTTAGGTCTTCTATCTTTTCTTGGACCATCGTTATCTTATATATTATTATAACTCTATCTGATTCATTACTCAATACCTCTGATTCATTTTGAATCCACTCTAAGAAGCAGTAAGGGTATCCCTCAGGGTCGTTCTGGGGATGCTCGTATACTCCCTTGATATATGGGAGCGTTTCTAACTCATCTTTTATTTTATTGAAAATCGTCTGAATCATATTAGTCCTCTTTTAGTTAATAACTCTAATTTTCTTTGCATCCTATCTTGAACTGCTTTCTGATTATTGTAAATTGCTCTCTCTATGTATTTACTTTTAGTCTTATGACCTTCGTGGACATAGACGGCATATTCTACATCGTTCCATATTATTCCGTTTAACTCTTTCTTATTTACCTTCGCTTTGATATCTGCTCTCAACCTTCCTGTATCAACTGGTGCGTTCTGTTTTGCTCTCGTTAATATCTTTGACATCGTTTCATTTAATGCTTCATAGATTGCCCTATCTAAGTCTCCAGGGAATCTGTATAATGCGTCTATGAACTCTTGTGAGTTCTGCAATTCCACTCTAAATTGTATGCTTGGTTCCATTTTCTTGTAGTTTAATTCTTAATTGTAGATGCTTTTCTCCCATAAAATCCATTTTTGATATACCTACTACTATGTATTCATTATTTCCTTCTACTATTTTATCATACTCTTGAATGTCTTGCAATTTCGTAGCCGCCATAAAATCTTTACCTCTTGCTCCATATAAATCCTCTCCAAAAGAATCATCTAATGGCTGAATGTGAAAAGGAACATCAGTGTAGATGCTCTCATACTTTTCCATATCGCCTGATTCATCTGATAATCTGTAAATGTCTACTTTTTTTGTTAAAAACATCTCTATCATATGTTTGTTAATGAGTATCTTTTGAATCTTTTTAACATATCAAATGTTTGTCTCTCTTTGTCTTTTATTACGCTTTCAAATGTCTGTCTCTCTCTGCTCCTTATCCCACTTTCAAAAGTCGCACTATATTGACCTAATGATACTGACCTTAA
>NZ_JBASWB010000070.1:0-1731 GCF_049276255.1 Miniphocaeibacter sp. | reverse complement strand
GCCCGGCTCCTGCCCGTCGCGCAGAAAATAGCCGTAATCATCGTTGCCCCCCGTGCGGTCATATGACGAATGCAACCGCGTGTCCGGCTGGTCCAGCCGCGCCAGCCACAGCGGATCCGTCAGGCGCTCCGTCAAAGAAGCAACCGTGACCGGCTCGCCGGAAGGCGCCCGCCCGCAACCGCCCGCCAGACAAACCGCAAAAATCATCCATCCCAAACGCCAAATTTGCTTCATTTATACCTCATCCACCCTTATGATACGTTGCTTCATGCCACAAATGAACTTTTTTTTACAATGAATAAGGTGAAAATCGAAACATGATGTTTTCCCGCACCCCATATCTGATTTCCTTCTTTGGCGGCAATGGATGAACCACCCTTTGAGGCACGACAAACTTCCCCGCGAGGCTTTCCATGTATGAGCGCATCTTAGTCACCGGCAGCACCGGCTTTCTCGGGCACCACCTGATGCCGCGCCTCAAGTCGGCCTTCCCAAAGGCCGAAATTATCGGCGTCGGCCGCCGCGCTGCCGATTTGCTCGAACCGGGAGCGCCCGCGCGCCTGCTGCGGAACACGCAACCGGATTGCGTCGTTCACATGGCCGCCAAATCCGGCGGCATCATCACCAACATCAAGCGCCCCGCCGAGTTTTTTTATGAAAACGTGGTGATGAACACCCATATGCTGCACGACGCCCAGCAAGCCGGCGTGAAGAAATTCGTCACCTTCATGGGCGGCTGCTCTTACCCGTCGGATGCGCGCTCGCCGATTGATGAAAGCCAAATGTGGGCGGGCTACCCGCAAATCGAAAGCGCAGGATATTCCGTCGCCAAAAAAATGCTGCTGACTCAATCGTGGGCCTATCGGGTGCAGCATGGCTTCAATTCCATCGTGCTGATTCCCGGCAATGTGTATGGCGAATGGGACAACTTCAATCTCGAAGAAGCCCACGTCATCCCCGCGCTGATCCGGAAATACATGGAGGCGCAGGAACGGCAGGCCCCCACCATCACGGCATTCGGCACCGGCAAACCCACCCGCGATTTTGTCTATGCCGGGGATGTCATGGCCACCATCCCTTGGTTTATTCAAAATTATAACAGCAGCGAACCCGTCAACATCTCCGCGGGCCGCCGGATTTCCATTCGCGAGCTGGCCGAAACCGTCAAAAAAGTGACGGGCTTTGCCGGCGAGATTGTCTGGGACGCTACGAAGCCCGACGGGCAAATGGACAAAATATTTGACGTCACGCGCCTCCATTCTCTGGGGCTTTCCTGTGACACATCGCTGGAGGACGGCTTGCGCCGCACCACCGATTGGTTTCGACAAGCCCGCGAACGCGGCGAGGTGCGCCTCTAAATGAAAACCTGCATCGTCATCGGCGCTCACGGCTTCATTGGTAGCGCCATCGTCGCGGAAGCCCAACAGCGCGGCTACGCCGTCACCGCCGTGGATCGCGATAACTACGAGGCGCAACGGGGCGCATCAGCCACCTTGCTCATCAATGCCAACGGCAATTCCCGCAAGTTCATTGACGAGCGCGACCCGGCGCAAGGATTCGAGCTTTCCGTTTCTTCCGTCCTGAATGCACTGCTCGATTTCAAGTTTGACCAATACATCCAAATTTCCAGCGGCGCCATTTATCCGCGCGAGGACAACCCTCAACACAATCGCGAAGACACCCCGCTCCAGCCCGCCGGCATGAGCCCGTATGGCTTCCACAAATGGCTTG
>NZ_JBASWB010000069.1:0-55723 GCF_049276255.1 Miniphocaeibacter sp. | reverse complement strand
CCTTTATATTTTGTGTGGTAGCATATATTTTATAGGAAAAGTGAATAATTTGTCTATTCTTTTATATTCCAATAAAAAATAGTGCTAATGGATTTATTTCCATCAACACTATAAATTATAGAGCCGAACTTTTTATGAAAAAGAGTTTTAAGGATTTTTGCTATTTGGCTAATAAATCAAAAAACTAGGTAAGATGGAAATTCCACCTACCTAGTTTTTTGGTTCTATCATTTTATAAGGGTCTAAAATATTGTCTATTTCATTATCTGGAATAATATGTTTTTTACTTAATAAATCCTTTATGGTTTTTCCGGATTTCAAAGCTTCCTTGGCAATTGTAGCTGATTTTTGGTAACCTATATAAGGATTTACAGCAGTTATTAATCCAATGGAGTTGCTTACGTGCTTTTTACAGTTTTCTCTATTGGCAACTAGATCTTTTATAGCATTGTCTGTAAAAGTTTTTATACCAAAGGTTAAGGTTTCTATTGATTCAAATAGATTATAAAAAATTATCGGTTCAAAAGCATTTAATTCTAGTTGTCCTGCTTCACAAGCCATGGTTATAGTAGTATCATTACCTATAACATTAAATGAAATTTGGTTTACTACTTCTGGAATTACTGGATTAATTTTACCTGGCATTATGGAAGAACCATTTTGTTTAGCTGGTAGTGTAATTTCTGCTAAACCGGTTCTTGGACCGGAATTCATAAGTCTCAAATCGTTAGAAATTTTAGATAAATTAACAGCTAGGGTTTTCAAGTAACCTGAGACTATAGTAAAGCTGTCTAAATTTTGTGTACCATCTATTAAATTAGGAGATTGTTTTAAGTTTAAATTAGATATTTCATCTAATTCTAAAACGATATTATCTATATAGTCTTTTTTTGCATTTAAGCCTGTACCTATGGCAGTAGCACCCATATTTACATATTCCATTTCCTCTATTGCCAATTCAGATCTTCTTAAGTCCCTTTTAATAGCCTGGCTATAAGCACTAAATTCTTGACCTAGGGTTATAGGAATAGCATCTTCAAGTTGTGTTCTTCCCATTTTTATAACATCATCAAATTCTTCAGCTTTGGATATTAATGCCATATATAAATTATTAATTTCTATTTTAAGTTTTTTCAATAATTTTATTATAGTCATTTTACCAGCTGTTGGGAAAACATCGTTAGTAGATTGACTCATATTTACATGGTCATTTGGATTAATTAAGGAATAATTCCCCTTGTAACTTCCTAATATTTCCAAAGCAATATTTGCTATTACTTCATTTGCATTCATATTAGCAGAGGTTCCAGCTCCACCTTGTATAGGGTCAACAATAAACTCCTCATGATATTTTCCGCCTATAATTTCATCACAAGCCTTAATAATTGATGCTCCTATTGCAGTATCTAACTCACCGGTTTTTATATTTGAAATAGCCGAAGCTTTTTTTATTTCTGCTAAAGATATTATTAAATCTTTATGCATTTTTCTTCCAGTTATATTAAAGTTATTTTTTGCCCTTAAAGTTTGAACACCATAGTATGCATTTACAGGTATTTCTAATTTTCCAACTGAGTCAAATTCTATTCTGAAATTATCCATAACAACCTCCTGATAATTTTTAAAAACAATATTCTTCTTGCTTATATTCTATGCTTGGAATACTATATAATCAAATACAAATATTGTCATATAAGTATAGGTGAGAGGTTATAATGTTTACAGGAATAGAATATGTTTATGAAGTATATAAGGAAAGAAGTTTTTCAAAAGCAGCAAATAATTTGTATATATCACAACCTTCTTTAAGTGGAACTATAAAAAGAATTGAGAAGGAAATAGGTTATGAAATATTTGACCGCTCTACAAAGCCAATAGGCATTACTGATATAGGAATGAAATATATTAAAACCGTAGAGAAAATATTGGAGTTGGAACAGAATTTTGATGAGTATATAAATGATGTTTCTGATTTAAAAGCAGGTAAGGTTGCTATTGGTGGTACACATCAATATACTTCATATTTATTACCACCAATAGTTTCAACTTTTATAGAAAAATATCCGAAAGTAAATGTAGATATAGTAGAAGCTAAATCTTCAAATTTAATGAAGTATTTAAATGACGGAACTATTGATATTGCCATAGACAACTATAAATACGATAAAAATGAATATATTAAACAATTTCATAGGAAGGACAATATTCTTCTAGCTGTTCCTAAAAAAATAGAATCCAATAAATACGTAGAGGATTTTCAGCTAAATTATGAAGATGTTATATCTGGAAGGTTTTTAGAAGATAATATAGATTCAATACCATTAAAAATATTTAAGGATGATCCTTTTATTTTATTAAAGGAAGGTAACGATACAAGAAAAAGAGCTGATAAAAAGCTTGCCTATGAAGATATAAAGCCTAAGATTATATTAGAATTAGAACAGCAGATTACATCCTATAATCTTACTAGTTATGGAATAGGTATTTCCTTTATAAGTGATTTTTTAATAAGAAATGTTGGACCAAATCCTAATATTTGCCTGTATAAATTAAATAAATATGAATCAGATAGGGATATTTCATTTTTTTATAGGAAAAATAAATTTTTAAGTAAGGCAGTTAAAGAATTTTTAAAAATTGCAAAGGACTTTAGCTAGTAGAGGTTTATATGGAAGAAAAATATTTAAATTATGAGGTTATTACATTTAATAATGGTGTTATTGAGAAGAATATCGAAAATATAGTAGAAGAAAGAAAGTATAATATTTATATAAATAGTAAAAAAATTTTTAAAACGGTATGCTCTCCTTTTAATTTAGAGGAAATGGCTGTAGGTTTTCTATGGATGAATGGCTACATTAATAGTAAAGAGGACATTATTAATATAGACATTGATACAGAAGGAAAAATGGACTTAAAAATTAAAGGTGACACGAAGAAAAAAGAAATAGAACTTGAAAAAAATAATTCCAAAATGGAAATATTATCAACAGAAATTCCTAAACAAATTACACTAATGGAAAACAAAGCAAAACTATTTAAAAAAACAGCTGGAGTTCATTCTGCAGCACTAATTTCTAATAATGAAGTTATAGTTTATATGGAGGATATTGGAAGACATAATACTTTAGATAAAATAGCAGGATATTGTGTTTTAAACAATATAGATATGACTAATAAAATAATTGCTTTTTCTGGAAGACTGCCTGTTGAGATTGTAACAAAAATTTCAAAAATGAAGGTACCAATTATGATTTCAAGGTCAGCTCCAACAAATTTAGGAATAGAATTAGCTAGAGAAAAGGGAATTACCTTATGTGGTTTTACAAGAAATAATAGATACCACATATACGCTAATAGCTATAGAGTAAAGGACAACTAAAGAGTTGTCCTTTTTACATCACCACGGTTTACAGAGACTTTAAAACCTGATTTTTCAATTAATTTTGTTAATAATTCTATGCTTTCTGCTGCTTCGCTGCCTGAATAAATTTTATTATCGTATAGCTCATACTTATTTCTTACATTAGAAGGCGAAAGATTTGGCATTACAACATTTGCACCAGCCTTTAACCCAAGTTCCCTGCCTTCAGGGTTAATAGTTCCTAAAGCAGTAGTTGAAGGAATTAGTGAATAGGGAAACATAAGTCTTAAAATTGATATTAATTTTAAGGTAAGGCACATACTACCATTTTCGAAATTTTTAAAAGGCGTGTCCTTATGACTTAGGAAGGGGCCAATACCTATCATATCAGGTTGAAGGATTTCCAAAAAACGCAGATCTTCAATTAAATATTCCAACTTTTGATAAGGTGAGCCTACCATAAAGCCAGAACCAACCTGATATCCTATTTCCTTTAATTGTAAAATACAATTCTTCCTTTTTTCCAAACTTAAATTATTAGGATGTATTTTGTTAAAATGACTTTCATTAGCTGTTTCATGTCTTAACAAATATCTATTAGCTCCGGCATCAAAAAAGTCTTTAAAACTCTTATAATCCCTTTCTCCTAAGGATAAGGTTATGGCACAATCAGGGAAACTGCTTCTAATTTTTGAAATTATTTCAAGAAAAATATCATCTGAAAAATAAGGGTCTTCACCACCTTGTAGGACAAAAGTACGAAAACCTAATTTATATCCTTCTTCACAACAGTCTAAAATATCTTCTGTATTTAATCTGTATCTATTTGCCTTACTATTTCCTGCTCTAATTCCACAATATAGGCAATTATTTTTACAATAGTTGGAAAATTCAATTAAACCTCTAATATAAACATCTTTTCCATAATATTCTTCTCTTCTTATATTGGCTAATTTTTTTAATTCTTCGTCATATTTATTAGAAGATAGTATATCTAAAAATTCTTCATTATTTAAAGTTTTGTTTTCAAAAAGTTTCTTTATTAAATCATTCATATAGACTCCAAAGTTTTATTAAAATATCTTTTTACATTTTCTATTATATTATACAATATAAGATGTAGTCTATTATTGCTATATATTTAATTGTTAGGAGACGATTATATGAATGTAAGTAACAATATTTTAGATTTAATTGGCAAAACTCCAATTATGAAGTTAGACAATATAGAAAAGTACTTTAATTTAAAAGCTAATTTATTTGGTAAATTAGAATATTTAAATCCAGAAGGAAGTATTAAAGATAGAATTGCCAAACAAATGATAGAACAGGCAGAAAAAGAAGGAAAAATAAATAAGGATACTGTAATTATAGAACCTACTTCAGGTAATACCGGTATAGGTTTAGCAGCAATTGCAGCTGTAAAAGGCTATAGGATGATATTGACTATGCCGGAGACCATGTCAGAGGAAAGAAGGAATATACTTAAGGCTTTTGGGGCAGAAATAGTTTTAACAAAGGGTTCAGAAGGTATGAGTGGAGCTATAAATAAGGCAGAGGAACTTTCAAAGAAGTATGCAAGTAGTTTTATTCCATCCCAATTTGAAAATAAAGAAAATCCTAAAGCCCATAAACTTACAACTGGTCCTGAAATTTGGAAAGACATGGATGGAAATATAGATATTTTAGTTGCAGGAGTAGGTACTGGAGGAACTATTACCGGTATTGGCGAGTATTTAAAGGAGAAAAATAAAAATATTAAGATAGTAGCAGTAGAACCCTTAACTTCAGCTGTGCTTTCTGGAGGACCTTCAGGTTCACATGAAATACAGGGTATAGGGGCTGGTTTTATTCCTAGTATTTTAAATAGAAATATTTATGATGAAATAGTAAAGGTGGACAATGAAGTAATTTTTGAATATGGTAAATTACTTGCAAAAAAAGAGGGGTTACTCCTGGGATTATCGTCAGCAGCAGCCTTATATGCGGCTGTAGAAGTTGGAAAAAGACAGGAAAATACAGAGAAAAACATAGTAATAATTTTACCGGATAGTGGTGACAGATATTTTTCAACACCTTTATTTAGTGAATAAACTTAAAAAATAACATTAATATTATTTAATGTTATTTTTTATTGACAAAAATTCCTAAAGTACTTATAATAGTTTAGTACGAAACAGTTTCCAAAGAAACAATTAGCGGACTAACTATCTTAAAACTATAGGAGTTAATATGAAAAGGGAATTAGTAATACAATTAAAAACTATAAATTTCTTCTTAAATAAACGAATAGAGGAGTTACACAAATCTTTTGATGAAAATTTATCACCAATTTCAGGACTTATATTAAAGTTTTTATTTCAAAATCCGGATAAGTTGATTTTTCAAAAGGATATTGAAGAAGAATTTTCAATAAAAAAATCTAGACTATCAAAAATATTATCTACAATGGAAAAAGAGGGGTATGTAAAGAGGGTTTCCGTTAAAGAAGATGCTAGATTAAAGCAGATTGTACTTGGAGAAAAAGCTAAAGAATTAAATGAAAATATTTTAAAAAGTAAAGAAGAAATAGAAAAAATTATTTTGGAAAACATTGATGAAAAAGAATTGGATATCTTTTTTAAAGTACTAGAAGAGATGGTTAGTAATCTAAAAAATGATATGGAATAGGGGTGAATAGATGTTAAGATTATTAAGATTTTTAAAACCTAGAGAATGGTTTTTCTTTTTAATTAACGTTGTGTTTATATCGACACAAGTATTCCTAGATTTAAAAATACCTGATTATATGACACAAATAACTCAAATACTACAGACAAATGGCTCCTTAAGTGAAATTATTAATATTGGTATTAGAATGGTAATTTGTGCTTTAGGTAGTTTAGGAGCGGCTATAATTTGTGGTTTTTTTGCAGCAAAAATAGCAGCAGTATTTGGAAGACGTTTAAGGGGAACGGTTTTCCATAGAGTGCAGGAATTTTCAAAGGAAGAAATTAAACAATTTTCTACAGATAGTTTAATTACAAGATCTACTAACGACATAACACAAATTCAAATGATTATTGCAATAGGTGCACAAATGATGATAAAGGCACCAATAATGGCAGTATGGGCAATTTTAAAAATCTATGGTAAAAACTGGCAATGGTCATTAACTACAGCAATTGCAGTAATAATTATGATGATAGTAATTGCTATAATAGGAATATTTGCTTTACCAAGATTTAGAAGGGTACAAAAATTAATAGACTCTATAAATAGGGTAATTCGAGAAAATCTTACAGGAATAAGGGTAGTTAAGGCATACAATGCTGATGCATACCAAGAAAATAAATTTGAAAAGGCAAATGATGACTTAACTAGAAATAATTTATTTACAGGAAGATTAATGGGAATGCTCAATCCAATGATGAGAATTTTAATGAACGGTATAGGTTTAGCTATTTATTGGATAGGAGCATATTTAATTTTTAATGCTGGTTACATGGAAAAAATAAATTTATTTAGTGATATGGTTGTTTTTACATCATACGCAACTCAGGTAGTAGTTTCATTTATGATGTTAACTATGATTTTCATAATGATGCCAAGAGCTCAAGTTTCTGCAAATAGGGTTAATGAAGTTTTAGATACAGAACCTTCAATTCTTGACGGTAATATTACAGAAGTTAAAGACAATATTGGAGAAGTTGAATTTAAAAATGTTTGTTTTAAATATCCTGATGCAGAAGAGTATGTACTTAAAAATATAAATTTCAAGGTTAAACCGGGAGAAACCCTAGCAATAATAGGCTCAACAGGTAGTGGTAAATCTACAATTGTAGATTTAATTCCAAGATTTTACGATGTTACTGAAGGTGAAGTACTTGTAAATGGAGTTAATGTTAAAGATTACAAATTAAATATATTGGATAATTATATTGGCTATGTTTCACAAAAGACAATATTAGTTTCAGGAACAATAAGATCTAATATTGATTATGGTGACAATGGAAAAGGGGAAATTACAGATGAAGCAATACAAAATGCTTTAGAAATTGCTCAAGCTTCAGATTTCGTTAATAAATTAGAAGATGGTGTAGATTCTTATGTAGCGCAGGGAGGAACAAATTTCTCTGGAGGACAAAAACAAAGAATTTCTATAGCAAGAGCCATAGCAAGAGATCCTGCAATATATATATTTGATGATTCTTTTTCAGCCCTAGACCTTAAAACCGATAAGATGTTAAGACAGGCTTTAGAAAGGGAAACAAGTCATGCAACTAATATTATTGTTTCTCAAAGAATTGGTTCAATAAAAAATGCTGACAAAATACTTGTTATGGAAGATGGAGAAATGGCTGGCTTAGGTACTCATGACGAACTTATTAAGGATTGTAAGGTTTACCAGGAAATAGCTTATTCCCAATTATCACAGGAGGAACTTGCATGAAAAAAAATAGAGAATTAAGAAAAAGAAACTCTTTTGCTGCAAATACTCAAAGTGGTAAATATGCTAAGGCAAAAGACTTTAAAAAAGCTTGGGGAAATTTATTAGGATATTTTAAGGTATATGGAATTCAAACTATTATTGCTATAATATTCTCCTTTGTAGGAACAATTATGCTTTTAAACGGACCTAGAAGATTAGGGGAAATTTCGGATTTAATTTTAGCTGGAATAAAAGGTCAAATGGATTTTGCAGCTATTGAAAAAATTTGCTATACCCTAGTGGCCCTTTACTTAATTGGAGCAGGCTTGTTATATTTACAAGAATTTTTAATGGTTACTGTAATACAAGGAGTATCTAAAAAATTAAGAAAAGATATATCAATTAAAATAAACAAACTTCCCTTAAGGTATTTTGACTCAACTACTCTTGGGGACATAATGAGTAGGGCAACAAATGATGTTGATTTAATCAGTCAATCCTTAAACCAAAGTATAGGCTCTTTAGCAGGAGCAATAGCAATGTTTTTTGGTTCCTTATATATGATGTTTACAACTAATCCTACATTAACATTAACAGCTATTGCATCAACTATAATAGGATTTACTTTAATGATTTTCATAATGTCTAAATCACAAAAATATTTTATAAGACAGCAACAGTCATTAGGTGAAATGAACGGTTATGTAGAAGAGATGTATGGGGCTCATACGATTATTAAAGTCTACAATGCTGAGGATGAAATTAAAGAGGAATTTAATGAAATAAATGATGATTTATATGATTCTGCATGGAAATCCCAGTTTATCTCAGGTATAATGAACCCAATTATGGGCTTTATTGGTAACTTTGGTTATGTGGCTGTATCTGTTGTTGGTGCAATATTGGTTTCTAAGGGAAAGATGAACTTTGGTGTTATAGTTTCCTTTATGATTTATATTAGACAATTTACAAATCCTTTAACAACTATAGCTCAGGCAGCAACGAGTTTACAATCTACTGCTGCAGCATCTGAAAGAGTTTTTGAGTTCTTAGAAGAAGAAGAACTTGAAGATGAATCCTATAAAACAAAAACCATTAACCCTAAAGAAGTTGAGGGGAATGTTACATTTGAACATGTACGTTTTGGCTATGACGAAGACAAAATTATTATTAAAGATTTTTCTGCAGAGGCAAAAGCCGGTCAGAAAGTTGCCATTGTTGGACCGACAGGAGCAGGAAAGACAACTTTAGTTAACTTGTTAATGAGATTCTATGAGTTAAATAGTGGAAAAATATCCGTTGACGGAGTAGATATAAAAGAAGTTACAAGGGAAAATGTACATGATTTATTCTGTATGGTATTACAAGACACCTGGATATTTGAAGGTACAATTAAGGAAAATATTAAATATAGTAAGACCAATGTTTCAGATGAAGACGTTGTAAAAGCTTGTAAGGCTGTTGGATTAGACCATTATATTAGAACCTTACCTAAGGGATATGATACGGTTTTAGATAATAAGACAAATTTATCTCAAGGTCAAAAACAATTAATGACTATAGCAAGAGCAATGGTAGAAAATGCTCCAATGTTAATACTTGATGAGGCAACAAGTTCTGTAGATACTAGAACGGAAGTTATAATACAAAAAGCCATGGATAAACTTATGGAGGGAAGAACATCTTTTGTTATTGCCCACAGATTATCTACAATAAAAAATTCTGACATGATATTTGTTATGGATAATGGAGATATAATCGAAAGTGGTAATCATGAGGAATTAATGGCTAAAAATGGCTTCTATACAAATCTATATAATAGTCAGTTTGAACAAGCTGAATAATTTTAAACATCTTTGGAAGTGGGGACTTTCAAAGGTGTTTTTTATTTTTTCCAAATTTTCAAATATTAGAAACAAGTGTATTTTGGGTAAAATATAATTGAGGTGATTATTATGTCATTATTATCAGAATATAGAATAAAGAATTTGGATTTGAAAAATAGAGTTGTTTTACCACCAATGTGTATGTATAGTGCGGAAAATGGATTTGTAAATGAGTTTCATAAGGTTCATTACGGCTCCTTTGCCCTAGGACAAGTTGGACTAATAATATTGGAAGCAACAGGAGTAATGGCTAATGGAAGAATCACAGATGATGACTTGGGGATTTATAGTGATGAATACATAGATGGATTAAAGAGCATAGTAAACTTCTCTCATAGATTTGGTTCTAAAGTAGGTATACAATTAGCCCATGCAGGAAGAAAATCTGAAACTAAGAATTTAATACATTTTGCTCCTTCTGCAATTAAATTTAATGAAGAATATACTTTACCAAAAGAAATGGACAAGGAAGATATTAAGAAAGTTATAAAATCCTTTGGAGAAGCTTCAAAAAGGGCTTTAGAAGCGGATTTTGATTTAATAGAAATCCATGGTGCTCATGGTTACTTAATACATGAATTCTTATCTCCAATTACCAATAAAAGAGAAGATGAATATGGAGGTAATTTAAAAAATAGAACTAGATTATTAAAGGAAATATTAAAAGAAGTAAAAAAATATTGGGCAGAAGATAGAACAATATCCCTAAGAATTTCTGCTTCTGATTATCTATCTCAAGGGATAGATATAAATATGATTATTGATATTCTATTAGAAGTTAAGGAATACATAGATATTGTTCATGTATCATCAGGTGGCTTAGTTCCTGTAGATATAAAAGTATATGGAGGTTATCAAGCTGGTTTTGCTGAGGAAATAAAAAAAGCGTTAAATATGCCAGTAATTGCAGTAGGATTATTAGAAGATTACAACTTAGCAAATTATTTAATAGAACAAGATAAATGTGACCTAGTAGCAATAGGAAGGGGCTTACTTAGAAATTCAAACTTAGTTATGGAATTTGCTAAAAACAATAAAATAGATATAGATTATTTAAAACAATTTGAAAGAGCTTACTAATGGAGGAAATATGGATATACAATTTTTAGGTGCAGCTAAAATGGTAACAGGATCAAATTTTCTAATTACTACAAAAAATGAAAAGTTCATAATAGACTGTGGTTTATTTCAAGGAAATGACGAAGTAGAGGCTTTAAATAGAGAAGAATTTAAATTTAATCCGAAAGAAATAGATTTTATGCTCCTAACCCATGCTCATATAGATCATAGTGGAAGAATACCATTACTTGTAAAAGAAGGGTTTACAGGAAAAATATTTGCAACAAAGCCGACTGTTGACCTATGTGAAATAATGTTATTAGATAGTGCAAAAATTCAGGAAACAGATACTGAATGGGATAATAAAAAGCGAATGAGGGCTGGTAAACCATTAATTGAACCATTATATACAACAAAAGATGCAGAAAATTCCTTAAATAATTTTAGAGAATGTTATTATGATGAAATAATATTAGTAAATGATAATATTAAGTTTAGATTTTCTGATGCTGGTCATATATTAGGTTCTGCAATAATAGAACTATGGGTAACAGAAGATAGTAAGACAACTAAAATTGTTTTTTCTGGTGATTTAGGTATGCCTAATAAGCCTATAATAAATAATCCAACCTATATAAAAGAAACAGATTATTTAGTGGTGGAATCAACATATGGAAATACAGTTCATGAAAATCGTGAAAATATAATACAAAATTTAATAAAAATAATAGATGAAACTTCAGCTAAAGGAGGAACTGTAATAATTCCAGCCTTTGCTGTTGGTAGGACTCAAGAGATTGTATATGAATTAAATGAATATTATGAATATAACGAGGACATTGAATATCATCAACGGGTTCCAATTTATGTAGATAGTCCAATGTCCGTAAGGGCTACTGAAGCTTTTTTAGATAACACATATTTCTTTAATGATGAAGCTAAAAGTTTGATTTTTAAAGGAGATAATGTTTTTGAATTTGATAATTTAAAGTATATTTCCTCAGCAGAAGAATCAATTGCATTAAATAAGGTTAAATTTCCAAGGGTTATTATATCATCATCAGGAATGGCTAATGCCGGTAGAGTTAGACATCATTTAAAACATAATCTATGGGATGAAAACTCGGCAGTTGTTTTTGTAGGCTACCAAGCAAAGGGAACATTAGGGAGAATACTTTTAGATGGTAAGGACTCGGTAAAAATACTCGGTGAGGAAATTGCAGTAAAGGCTAGTATCTATAACTTAGATGGATTTTCAGGACATGCTGATGAACCGATGTTACTAGATTGGGTAAATTCATTTACAACAAAACCTAAAAAAGTCTTTATAGTACATGGGGAAAATAATGAACAAGAAGAATTAGCTAAAACACTTTCTAAAAATTTGCAATTAAGTTGTGTAATACCTGAACTATATTCGAAATATGAATTAAAACCAAATGAAGAGAAAGTGTACAATGAAATTTCAAAAGAGGAAATGGAATTTAATTTATACCTAGAAATTGAAGATATAATTGACAAAATGAAAAAATTAAAAGATGATGAGTTATCTATTAGTTTTAAAGATGTTGATTTAAAAAAATATTCTGAAGTAAAAAGAAATTTAAATGAAATAAAAGATAATCTTATGGATTTATCAAGATATGTTGAAGGTAAAAAGAAGTGATGGTATTTATCACTTCTTTTTTATATTTCTAAAACTCTTTTTAAGAAATCCTGAGTTCTTTTATGTTCAGGGTTGTTAAAGATTTTTTCTGGACTACCTTCTTCTAAGATTACACCTTCGTCCATAAAAACTATTCTGCTACCGACTTCTTTTGCAAAGTTCATTTCGTGAGTAACAACAACCATTGTCATTCCTGCTTTCGCTAAGTCCTTCATTACTTGAAGTACTTCTCCTACCATTTCAGGGTCTAAGGCTGAAGTAGCTTCGTCAAATAACATAACTTTAGGATTCATAGCCAAAGCCCTTGCTATAGCAATTCTTTGCTTTTGCCCACCGGAAAGACTATTAGGATAAGCGTCTATTTTTTCAGGTAATCCCATTTTTTCCAGTAAATCCTTTGAAATTTTTCTTGCCTCATCTTTAGATATTTTTTTAATTTGTATCGGTGCTAAGGTTATATTTTCATTTACAGTTAAATGGGGAAATAAATTAAAATGCTGAAAAACCATTCCCATTTCCTGTCTTATAAGATTAATATCGGTTTTTTTGTCGGTAACTTCTATATTTTCAAGAAAAATCTTTCCTTTAGTTGGTTCTTCAAGTCTTGTTAAACAACGTAAAAAGGTGGATTTTCCTGAACCTGATGGTCCAATGACAACAACTACTTCACCTTTTTTTATTTCTATATTCATACCCTTTAAAACTTCTTTTTTTCCAAAACTCTTGTGGAGGTTTTCAACTTTAATCACTTATCTTCATCCTCCTTTCAAAATATGCAATAACTCTGGATAATGTAAAGGTAATTACAAAATAAATTGCCATTGCAACAATAATAGGAGCTGTAGATTGAAAAGACGAAGCTTTAACTCTGTCTGTAGTATACATTACCTCGGCAGCTCCTATTACAGTTAGGGTTGAAGTTTCCTTTATAATAGCAACAAATTCATTTCCTAAAGTAGGAAGTATATTTTTTACTGCTTGGGGAATTATTACATAGCGCATGGTTTTACCATAGCTAAGTCCCAATGAACGAGATGCTTCCATTTGCCCCTTATCAACAGAATTAATACCGGAACGAATAATTTCCGAAACATAGGCAGCACTATTAAGTGACATGGCTATAGCCCCTGCATAAAATGGCGAAAATCTAATGCCAAATAATTCGGGAGTAGCAAAAAATATAAAAAATACTTGAATCATCAAAGGGGTACATCTAAAAAACTCTAAATAAGTTAAAGAAATCCCCCTTAATATTTTAAATCTTGATAATCTAAATAAGGATAGAATCATTCCTAAAATAATTCCAAAAAATATTCCTATTAGAGACAATAACAAGGTATTTTTAATACCTTGCAGAAACATAGGAATGAATTTTTGAAGAGCTAGAAAGTTTTCAATACTTAAATTCATATATATCTCCTTTATTAAAGACAGTAGAGTTTGAATTTTCAAACTCTACTGTAATTTTTTATTCTGTAGCTTCTGTACTTGTTTCTTCCGGTGACTCTTCTGCAACTCCTGCTAATTCATTACTATTAACAACTATTTTATCAAAAGTTCCATTGTCTTGAATTTCTTTTATAAAAGCATTTAAATAATCTTGGAAATCTTTGTCACCTTTTTTTAGAGCTCCGGCAAAACCAGTTTCTCCAGGATAGTTTATTCCTTCAGAAATTGCAAGTTTAGAATTTTGTGCCATAAAAGCCTTAGCTATAATATCCTCTACTAATAATCCGTCAATTTGTCCGGTTTCTAAAGCTGCAGTTAAATCTGTATAATTTTTTAAATATAAAGAATTATCTTTTGCATTAGGAAAATGTGCATTAGTAACATTTTCTTGAACTGTTCCCATTTGGTTACCAAATTTAAAATCCTCAGGAATATCTTCTTCGGTTTTATATTTATCTAAATCGGCTTCTCTAACAAGTAAAACTAAAGTAGGAAAATAATAGTCGCTGGTAAAGTCAACTTGTTTTTCTCTTTCTGGGTCCTTGTTCATTCCTGCCAGTAATAAATCATACATTCCGCTATCAAGACCTGCTATTAAACTGTCAAAAGAAGTATCTACAATTTCTAGCTCAACACCCATTTTCTTTGCTAAAAGTCTTGCCATTTCCATATCAATTCCACCAAATTCCGATTTACCTTCTACCATTAATCTATATTCATATGGTGGATAAGTTGCATTTGTAGCTACAATTAACTTTTTATCTGTTAATATTTTATGCATTGTACTGTCTTCCGGGTAATCTTCAGCCTTTAAATCGTCTACAGAAACTTCATAAGCTTCCCTCATTTCAGCTAATGACTTTTCAGTAACTTCAATTTTTTCCGTAGTAGCTTCAGTAGCTTCTTCCTTGCTAACATTAGTTGAATTTGATGTATCTGTCTTTTCAACCTTCTCACATGCAGTTAATGTAAATGCTGCAATTAATAATAATGCCAATATTTTTTTCTTCAATTAAATCCCTCCTAAAAATAAAAAATCTCTTTCTTAGTAAAGAAAGAGACGAAAAATCCGCGGTACCACTCTAATTGATATATTCCTATATCCACTTAAACCATAACGCAGTCAACGTATATTACTTGTAATACTCGTAATATATACTCCCTAGTCCTCGATTTATAGTATATTATGTTGACTTTCACCAAATTCAACTCGCTAGAATAATATTAAAATAAATCCCTAGTTCATAGTAAATTATTGACAATATTCTATTAAATATTTTAACTTATGTCAAGTCTATAAAAAATAATTATTCTTTATAGAATATAATTATCTTTTATAAGGTATAATTATATAAATTAATATATTTGGGTAAATAATAAGAAAGTATTTGGGTAAATAATAAGAAAGGTATAAATTATGTTATGTTATAATCAAACTAATAAATTAAGATGAATTAAATCTATGGAGGCTGTAATGAAAAAACCAATTATTAATTATTATTATACTGAAGAAGGTGAGGAGGATGCATATTTATTTAATAAGGGAATAAATGAAAAATCCTATGAGTTTCTGGGAGCCCATAAGTACATAGAAGGTGATAAAGAAACCGTAAGATTTGTTGTCTGGGCACCTAATGCTAAATATGTTAATTTAGTAGGAGACTTTAATGATTGGGATGATTACAATCTTCCTATGAAAATGATAGGAGAAACAGGACTTTGGATTATTAATGTATTTGATGTAAAGGAATATGATTCCTATAAATATAGAATAGTGACTAAAAATGATGAGATTAAATATAAAGCTGACCCTTATGCTTTTCATGCTGAATTAAAGCCAAAGACTGCTTCAAAATATTATGACCTTAAAGGTTACAAATGGAAGGATAAAAGATGGCTAAACAAGAAAAAGAAAGCCGATATCTATAAAACTCCAATGAGTATATATGAAGTAAATCTGGCTTCATGGAAAAAGAAGGATAATGGAGACTATTACTCCTATGTAGAATTAGCTGATGAGTTAGTTAATTATGTAAAGGAAATGGGGTATACCCATGTTGAAATAATGCCTATTACAGAATATCCTTTTGATGGTTCTTGGGGATATCAAACTACAGGTTATTTTGCTCCAACATCTAGATTTGGTACTCCTAAGGATTTTATGTATTTAGTTGATAAATTCCATCAAAAAAACATAGGGGTAATATTAGATTGGGTTCCAGTTCATTTTTGTAAAGATGATTTTGGTTTAGCAAAATTTGATGGAACAGGACTTTACGAATCTTCTAATAGTTATGAAGCTGAAAATGAACAATGGGGAACATTGAATTTTGATTTTAAGAAAAATGAAGTAAGAAACTTTTTAATTTCCTCTGCCTTGTATTGGCATGACTATTATCATATTGATGGTATTAGGGTAGATGCTGTTGCATACATGTTATATTTAGATTTTACAGGTAAGGATATTAAAAACGAAGATGGTGGTAATGAAAATAAGGAAGCGGTTTCCTTTATTAGAGAATTAAATACTGTAATATTTAAAAATTATCCAAACACCTTAATGATAGCTGAAGAGTCAACAGCTTGGCCAAATATTACTATGCCAGTTGAATTAGATGGTCTTGGATTTAATTATAAATGGAATATGGGATGGATGAACGATACTTTAAGATATATAAAACTAGATCCATTATTTAGAAAAGATCACCATGATCTACTTACATTTAGTTTAGTATATGCCTTTAGTGAAAATTATATTCTTCCATTTAGCCATGATGAAGTTGTTCACATGAAAGGCTCAATGATTAATAAGATGCCAGGAGAGTATAGCCAAAAATTTGATTCATTAAGATTATTGATGATGTATATGTATGGACATCCTGGTAAAAAACTAAACTTTATGGGAAATGAAATAGCTCAATTTGATGAGTGGAACGAATGGGACGAAATTACCTGGAGTGTTTTAGATTATGAAAAACACGTAAAATACAAGAAATTTATTTCAGATTTAAATAATTTTTATAGAAAAGAAAAAGCTTTATGGGAAGAGGATTTTGACTACGAGGGTTTTAATTGGCTAGAAGTAAATAATAATAAAGAATCTGTAGTTATTTTTGAAAGAATTTCAGATAAAGGAGAAAAATTAATCTGTGCTTATAATTTTACTCCAGTTTTAAGAAAAAATTATCCAATAGGAGTTGATGAAGAAGGAACTTATTCAGTTATGTTAAATAGTGACATGCAAAAATATGGAGGTAATTTACTTAGAAACAAACCTTATAAGACTAAAGAGGAAGAAATACATTCTAAAAAATATAGCATAAGAGTAGATTTACCACCATTAGGTGCAATGTTTATTAAATTAAAGCAAAAATAGGAGGTAATTATGAGAGCAAGAAAACGAGTTGTAGCAATGTTGTTAGCAGGAGGTCAAGGTTCAAGATTAAAAGGCCTAACTAAGAATATTGCTAAACCAGCAGTACCATTTGGGGGTAAATATAGAATTATAGATTTTGCTTTAAGCAATGCTACTAATTCAGATATTAGAGATATTGGAGTGTTAACTCAATATAAACCTTTTCTATTAAATACTCACCTAGGTAATGGCTCTGCTTGGGATTACGATAGAAATAGTGGTGGTTTAAGAGTACTTCCACCATTTGCTACAGAGGAAGGTGGTAGGTGGTACGAAGGAACTGCAAATGCAATATATGAAAATATAGATTATTTAGATGATTTAGCTCCAGAGTATGTATTGGTTTTATCAGGAGACCATATATACAAGATGAACTATAATGAACTTTTAAATTATCATAAAGAGAAAAATTCAGCTTGTACAATTGCTGTAATGGAAGTTCCGTGGGAAGAAGCTTCAAGATTTGGAATTTTAAATACCGACAAGGATAATAAAATTGTTGAATTTGATGAAAAACCAGAAAATCCTAAAAACAACCTAGCATCAATGGGAATATATATGTTTAATTGGTCAGTTTTAAGAGAGTTTTTAATAAAAGATGCAAAAGATAAAGATTCTGACCACGATTTTGGTAAAAATGTTCTACCTGCTATTTTAAATGAAGGATACGATATGTATGCTTGGAAGTTTGAAGGTTATTGGAAGGATGTTGGAACAGTAAAAAGCTATTGGGAAGCAAATTTAGATTTATTAAACGATAATAATTTAAATTTATATGATAAAAAAGAAAGAATATTTACTAAGGCTAAAAATTTACCACCTCATTTTATAGCAAATGGTGCAGTAGTAAGGAAGGCTTTAATAAATGAAGCTTGTAGAATTTATGGTACAGTTAGAAATTCAGTGTTATTCTCAAGTGTAACTATTGAAGAAGGAGCAGAAGTTGTAAACTCAGTAATTCTATCTAATGTTGTAATTAAAAAAGGAGCTAAGGTTTACAACGCTGTAATAAACGAAGATTGTGTAATTGATGAAAAACAGGAGATAGGTTCTCCAGACGATAAAAAGGTATACCTAGTTGATAACGACGGTATAAGTGTGGATTAGGAGGTAGTATTATGCAAAAATGTATAGGTGTTGTTATCGGTGGAAAAGCATCAAATCAGTATGGATCTTTATGTGAGACTAGACCCGCATATATGCTACCTTATGGTGGAAGATATAGATTAATCGATTTTACCTTATCAAATTTGGCTAACAATGATTTTTCTAATGTAATATTATATGGTGGCAGAAATATTAGATCAACCTTGGATCATGTTGGAAATGGAGCTCCTTGGGAATTAAATAGAAGAAGAAGTGGTCTTGTTATATTTCCAGCTATTGTTGGACCAGATAGAGTAAGATCAAATCAATTAGAAACTCTAAATGATACAATGGCCTTCTATGAGGAAGCTAAGGAAGATTATTTATATATAGTAGATCCAATGGTTATAGATAAAGAAGATTTAACAGATACTTATGATAGGTTTATTGAAGAAGACTATGATATTTTATTATTCTATACTAATAGTAAAGATAGTTTAGGAAAACATATTGGAGAGAAAAAGTTAATTTTCAACGCTCAAGGAGAATTAGTTAATATAGGAACCAATTTAGGAACTCAAGAAGAGTTTTCAATGTTAACAAAGGTTGGATTTATTAAAAAAGAAGTTTTTATATACCTAGTTAAAAGCTCAATAGAAAAAGGTGATGCAGAGGACTTAACAGAAGCTATAGCAAATAACTTTAGTAAATTTAAAATTGGTTTACATGAGGAAAAAGAAAATGTTGAAATGATAAGAGGTTTAAGAAGCTTCTATGATTCTAATATGAAATTGTTAGATTCACATTTTTATGATGATATTTTCTATAAAAATGGTGTTCTTTTAACAAAATCTAAAGACGAACCTTCAACATTATATAGTGATGACTCTAAAGTGTCTAATTCATTAATAGCCAATGGTTGTATTATTGAAGGGCAAGTTGAAAATTCAATAATTTTCAGAGGTGTTAAAGTTGCTAAAGGGGCTATTGTTAAGAATTCTATTCTATTCCAAAAAACAGAAATAGAATCTGATGCAGTAGTAATTAATACAATTACCGATAAATATGTTAAAGTTAAGTCAGGAGTATCAATAGTAGGAAGTCAAAATCTTCCATATGTTATTGCAAAAAATTTAGTAGTGGAGAAATAAAGAATGAATATTTTATATTGTACATCTGAAGCGGTACCTTTTATAAAAACAGGAGGGCTAGCAGATGTTGCTGGCTCATTACCGTTAGAAATAAAAAGACAAGGACATGATATAAGAGTGGTATTACCTTTATATGGGAAAATACCACTTGAGTATAAATCGAAAATGAACTACATAGGATATTTCTATGTAGATTTAGGAAACGCTCATGAATATGCAGGAATAATGGAATTAGAACATGAAGGTGTTAAGTTCTATTTTATTGATAATGAAAGATATTTTAATAGGGATAACATATATGGTGAAGGCGATGATGGGGAAAGATTTTTATTTTTCTCTAAAGCCTGTGTTCAGCTACCTAAAATAATAGGATTTAAACCGGATGTTATACACTCTAATGATTGGCATACGGCTATGGTAAATGTCTACATTAAGGACTTTGCACGAGGAGATAGCTATTACTGGGATATTAAGGCGGTTTATACAATACACAATTTAAAATACCAAGGAGTATTCCCTTCTGATATTTTAAGAGTGGCAGGTTTATCTCCTGACTATTATAATGACGAAGCGTTGAAGTTCTATAATGCAGTAAACTTTATGAAGGGTGGAATAGTATTTAGTGACTATTTTACAACGGTTTCTAAGAATTATGCCAATGAAATAAAATATGACTATTTCGGTGAAGGATTAGATGGAGTAATTAGAAAACACGAGTATAAATTAAAGGGAATAGTTAATGGAATAGACTATAATGAGTGGAATCCTAAAAAAGATAAATATCTATCTGAAAATTATGATTTAAAAACAATAGATAAAAAAATTGAAAACAAAAGAGAGATTCAAAGAAGGTTTGGACTAGAAGAAAGAGACGATGTACCAATGATAGCTATGGTATCACGTTTAGTAGAAATGAAAGGCCTTGAATTAGTTTGTTATATAATGGACGAGTTATTATATACTGAAGATATTCAAGTAGTTATATTAGGAACTGGCGATGAAAAATATGAGGACACTTTCAGATATTTTGAACATAGATATCCAGACAAGTTTAGGGCAAGAATTTACTATAACAATGAAGAGGCTCATTTAATTTATTCAGGAGCAGACTTCTTATTAATGCCATCACTAGCAGAACCTTGTGGAATTTCTCAATTAATTGCTATGAGATATGGAACAATACCAATTGTAAGAGAAACCGGAGGATTAAAAGATACTGTTAAGCCATATAATGAATTTACCGGTGAAGGAACAGGTTTTAGTTTTACCAATATTAATGCTCATGACCTGCTATATACACTAAGACGAGCAATCGGATTTTATTATGATAAAAAATCTATGGAAAATCTTGTAAGATCTGCCATGAATGAAGAAAATAATTGGGAAAAATCTGCTCAAGAATATATAGAGCTATATAGAGAATTGGTGAATTAGTTATGCTAAAAATTAGCGGTGAGGAAATACTAAAAAAGATAAAGCATAATTTAAATTATAAATTAGTAGTAGATAGACACGAAGCTAGTAGTTTTGATGTCTATCTTGCTACAGCTGAAGTTATAAAAGATATAATTTCATATCCTTGGAGAGATACCAAGGATAAATTTTTTTCTAGAAAAAAATTTATTATTTATCTTTTATCTTTTGAATATTTGCCAGAAAAATTTTTAGGAAGAAATATAGGACTTCTTAAATTAGAAAAAGAATTTAATTATGCCTTTAATAAATTAGGTTATAAATTTGAAGACATTTTAGAAAATGATACTACTAGTAGACTAGGTGGAGAATCCCTAGGTAGATTTGCATTTTCTTTTTTAGATAGTGCAAGTTCTGTAAATGAAAATCTTATGGCCTATGGGATAAGATATGAAAATGGAAGATTAAAGCAGGAAATTGTAAATTTTAATCAAGTGGAAAAGGTCTATACATGGCTTGCTGCTGGTTTTCCATGGGAGTATAGAAAAAACATTGTATATGATATAGAATTTAAAAGTTTAAAAGTACAAGCTCAAGCTTATGATATTCCAATTTTAGGTTATGAAGGAAAAACAGTAAACACTCTAAGGGTTTGGTCTATTATCAATGATAATTTAATTAATGTAGATGCTATTTTAAGAGGTAGCTTAAATGAACTATATTATAATTATATAAGTACAAAAAGTATAATAAATTTTTTATACCCTGAAGATTCAAATATAGCAGGTAAAAAAATCAGATTGGGACAGGAATATTTTTATGCAACTTGTTCTGTTAAAGATATTTTAGCAAATGCTAAGAAAGAAAAAATAGACTTATTAAAGTTAGAAAAACATATTGCTATTAAAATGAATGAGAGTCATACAATAATGGCAATTCCTGTATTTATAGAAGAATATAAGAAAACAACAGGATGTAGTTATGAATTTGCCTACGAAAAAGCCAATCAGATTTTTAATTATACCTCATATGATAATTTTACATCAAAGAAAAAAACATGGGATATAGATTTAATAAAAGAAATCTGTCCTAAAATAATAGATACAATGGAATTTTTAGATGAAAAATTAAAGGAAATCTTAAAAGTAAGAACTTTCGATTTAAAAGAAAGTGAATTAAAAGAATTATATATTATTCAAGATAATAAAATTAATTTTACAAATATTGCTTTATTTGTTAGTAATAGTTTTGGAGCTATTTCAGAATTACATCACAAAATAATAACCGATGACCGATTAAATAAATTTAGTAGTATTTTTCCAAGAAAATTCAAACTAAACAGAAGTGGTGTAAGTCAAAGAACTTGGTTGTATTTATCAAATAAAAAGCAAACTGATTATTTAAGTGAGTTATTAAATGAGGATATTATAAAAAATCCTAAATGTTTAATTAAATTAGAAAAATACAGGGATGATGAAACAGTACTTAATGAATTAGATAATATAAAGAGAAAGAATAAATTAGAAGTAGAAAAATATATTAAGGACAATTATAATATAAAAATAAACCCTTATTCTATATTTGATATGCAGTTAAAGGATTTTCATGAACATAGAAGACAATTTTTAACAGCCTTATATATTACTAAACTATACTTTGATTTAAAAGAAAATTCTAGTATAGACTTAGCAGACAGAACCTTCTTCTTTGGAGGAATGGCCTCTCAAAGTTATTTAGCTGCAAAATATGTAATTAATTATATAAATACTCTGGCTTATGTTGTAAACTCTGATTTAACAATAAAGAATAAATTAAAAGTAGTTTTTATAGAGAATTTAACTATAGAGAAGGTTATGAGGTTAATCCCTTCAGCAGATATTAACGAACAACTATCAACACCGGGAATAGATATGGCAGGGTCTTCAGCTATTAAATACATGTTTAATTCGGGACTTACAATTGGTAGTAGAACAGGTTTAAACCTAGATATTAGAAATGAAATAGGAGAAGATAATATCTTCCTATTTGGATTATCAAGAGAGGAATTAGATAATCAATTTAAACATAATTATTATAATCCTACAGAATTTATTAAGAACAATGAAGATTTAAGTAAATTAATTAAAAAAATAAAAACCAGTGACAATACTTTATTAAAGGAAAGTTTTGAAAAACTATATAATTTAATTGTAAAGTATAATGACAGCTTTTTTGTTTTTAAAGATTTTCCAGCTTATGCAAGGACACAAAAACTAGTTGAACAAAGGTATAGAGATAAACTTTGTTGGAATAATATGCAATTAGTAAATTTGGCACATAGTGGAAAGTTTTCTGTAGATTATTCATTGGATAAATTTAAAGAAATCATATAATAGATGAGATGAGTGTTAAGAAATATGGAAATAAATAAAAAATTAGGATACGAATATACAAAAGAATATACAATTTTTAGAATTTGGTCTCCTTCACGTAGAAATATTACTTTGGTAATTTATGATGATTATAGAGATATAAGAAGAAAAGAATATAAGATGAACAGAGATAGGTTTGGCTTATTTGAATTAAAGGTAATGGGAGATTTACATTTAAAATTCTACAATTACATTATAGAAGGTAAGTATGAAATAACAGATCCCTATTCTGTTGCTTCTTCTGTTAATAGTACTAAATCTTGTGTATTGGATTTAAGAAAAACAGATCCTCAAGGATTTAGAGAACATAAAGTACCAAGAAATAAAATAAAGGATGCAATAATATACGAGGTCCATGTTAAAGATTATTCTATTGATGAAAGTTCAAATACTAAAGAAGAGCATAGAGGAAAATTTTTAGGTCTTGTAGATTTGAATTCTAATTATAATGGCTATTCTACCGGATTACAAAATTTGGTGGATTTAGGAATAACCCATGTACATTTAATGCCAATATATGATTATTTAACAGTAGACGAAGATTCTGGTAGTTTTTTAAAACAGAACAATTATAATTGGGGGTATGATCCAGAGCTTTTTAATAATATTGAAGGCTCCTACTCGACTGAGCCGGATAATCCTATTTCAAGAATTTATGAATTTAAAACCATGGTACAAAGACTCCATGAAAAAGGAATATCGGTAATTATGGACGTAGTTTACAACCATACTTACAGGTCGATAGATTCTAATTTCAATATACTAGCTCCAGGATATTTTTATAGATTAAACGAAAATGGCGACTTTTCAAATGGTTCAGGTTGTGGTAATGAATTTAAATCCGAATCTAGAATGGGTAGAAAGTTTATAATAGATTCCCTTATTTATTATGCTACAGAATATAAAATAGATGGATTTAGATTTGATTTAATGGCTTTAATAGACACGGAAACAATTAATATAGCTATTAAAAAATTAAGGGAAATAAATCCTAATATAATTATCTATGGTGAGCCTTGGATGGCATTAGATAGTCCTTTACCTATAAATGAAAGGACCTTAGCAGGTACTCAAAAGGGAAAGGAATTTGCGGTTTTTAATGCTGATTTTAGAGATGCTATTAAAGGTGACAATGATGGAAGTGGTAAGGGATATATTCAAGGGGATTTTTATTTAAAGAATCGAGTAGAAAAAGGTATTGCCGGCTCAATAGACTACGATAACGATAGAAGAGGATTTGCTAAAGATGCTATAGAAAGTATAAATTATTTTAATGCCCATGACAATTTGATTATAATGGATAAACTTTTAAAATCTGTAGACGATAAGGAAAATCTTAATAAAATATATAAAATGGCTTTTAATATTTTACTTACATCTTTAGGCATACCATTTTTTCATAGTGGTAATGAATTTATGAGGGATAAGAAAATGTCCCATAATTCATATAATGCATCATTAGAAATAAATGGTATAAATTGGAAACTAAAAGAGAAAAACATAGATACTTTTAACTATGTATCTCAACTTATAGAATTTAGAAAAACTAGACAGGAATTTAAAATTTTCAAAAATAGGGATATTAAGAAAAAACTAAAGTTTTTATCAATGGCAAATAATGGAATAATTGTTTACACTATTAAGAATTATAAAAACAAATTATTGTTAATTATTCATAATTGCAATAGAAGTGGTTTTGAAATTTCCCTAAAGAAAATTAATAAACATATTTCACAATCCTATGAAGTATATAAGCTTAAAGAGATAAAGAAATTATTTGCTAGCCAAGGTATGGTTAATGAGAAAATAGAAAGGAAGGATTTTTCTATTAAAATTAATGCTTTGGAAACGGAAATTTATGAAATAGAGATTTAACATGGATATTATTGAAAATTATGAACTTGAAAACTTTGAAGATATATTTGAAAACTCCCTTAGGGTTTTAGAAAAGAATAGCTTAGAAAATATAAAATTAGATTCAGGTATAATAGAAGTCAGTAATATGATTATTTATTTAGCAAAAAATCATGAAGATTATTCCTGTATATTTAACGAGGAATTAAATGAAGAAAGTTTCTTAAATATATTGGAAGAACTAAATAAATATATTGGTCGTAGAACGATTTCTGTTTTACAGATGAACAGAGCCGTTAAAAAATATACTGGTTTAAAAGGGAAAAAATTACATTTAATGAAAAATTATTGGAAATGGAATGAAAATTCAGTATATGAATATATAAAAAGTGGAATTTTTTCCAATAGTCCTGTCCTTATGATTACATGGAATTTTAAAAATAAGGATTTTCAAAATAAGTGGCTTTGTATAATAGGAATGAGAAAATTTGAAGATGGAGAAATTGAAATATTAGTAACTACTGGTAAGGAAAGAAAAGTATTGGATTTAAAGGAATGGATTGAGGGAAAATCTTTGTATAAAGGTTTAATATATTATAAGTAGGAGGTTATGATGGATTATAAAAAGGTATATGAAGAATGGTTAAACAATGATTTTTTTGACAGCGAGATTAGAGAGGAATTAGAGTCAATTAAAGGAAATGAAGAAGAAATTCAGGATAGGTTCTATCAGTCCTTAGAATTTGGAACAGCTGGTCTTAGAGGTAAAATTGGAGCAGGAACAAATAGAATGAACAAGTATACTGTTGCTGAGGCTACTCAAGGATTAGCAATGACAATTTTATCAAGAGGTAAGGAGGCAGCGGAAAAAGGTGTTGCAATTGCTTATGATGTAAGGCATTTTTCAAAAGAATTTGCAGAAATAACAGCGTCTGTTTTAGCGGCTAATGGAATTAAAGTTTACCTATCAGACGATATAAGACCTACTCCGGTATTATCCTATGCAATAAGACATTTTGAAACTATTTCAGGAGTAATGGTTACTGCAAGTCATAATCCAAGGGAATACAATGGATACAAGGCTTATTGGAAAGAAGGCTCTCAAATTTTAGATGATATTGCTGATGAGGTTTTATATAATATCGGAAAAATAAACAACTATAGTGAAATAAAAAATATGGATTTACAAGAAGCTATAGATAAGGGCTTAGTGGTATATTTTGGTGATGAATTAGATGATTTGTATATTAAAGACATGTTATCACTTACTATTAATGATGAAGAAGTGGACAAGGATATAAAAATTGTTTATTCACCTTTAAATGGTACTGGAAATAAATTAGTTAGAAGAATTTTGGAAGAGAGAAAATTCAACAATGTTTACATAGTAAAGGAACAAGAATCTCCAGATCCTGACTTTACTACTGTTGGTTATCCTAATCCAGAAGATCCAAAAGCTTTTAAATATTCTATTGAACTAGGAAAAGAAGTAGATGCTGATATATTAATAGCAACAGATCCAGATGCAGACAGAACAGCTGTAGAAGTTAAAAATAAAGATGGGGAATATGTATTTTTAAACGGAAATAAAATTGGGGCTTTATTAATTAACTATATTTTAAGTGAAAGGCACAGGAAAAATAATCTTCCTGAAAATAGCGTTGTAGTTAAATCAATTGTTACAGGTGATTTAGGAACTAGAATTGCAGAAAAATATAATGTAGAAATGATTGAAACCCTAACAGGATTTAAAAATGTTAGTGGTAAAGCCAATGAATATGATATTACAGGAGAAAAAACCTTCCTATTTGGTTTTGAGGAAAGTATAGGATATAATTATGGAACTTTTGTAAGAGACAAGGATGCTGTAAATTCTGCAATGATGATTGCGGAAATGGCAGGTTTTTATAAAAAACAAGGTAAGACCTTATTGGATATCTTAGAAGGCTTATTTAATACCTATGGAGTATATAATGAAAGGTTAATTTCTATAACTTTAGAAGGGTTAGATGGTCAAGCTAGAATTAAAAGAATAATGGATGAATTTAGACGAGAAGCCATTAAAGAAATAGGTAGTATAAAATTAGAAAAAACTATAGATTACCTAGTGGATAATACGGGAATGCCGAAATCAAACGTACTGAAATACTACTTTGATGATGGTTCTTGGTATGCTTTAAGACCATCAGGTACAGAACCAAAAATTAAGGTTTATATTTATTCAGTTGGTAAAACAAAAGAGGATTCTGAAGAAAAATTGGATATAATTGAAAAAGCAACAAGAAGCAGAATCGATAGTATAAAATAAAGAAAAACTCATATTTTTATAGGCTAAAATTATAACTATAGAAAAATTGCATAATATTGTTATATTATAAACTTAAATTAAGAGTATTTAGTTTAAATATCAATAAATTTATAATTATGAAAGAATAATAGCAAAAATATTACTAAGATTTAAAGGTTGATTTAGTTTTATTTTCAAGCTATAGTTATAATATAATATTTTATACTATAGTGAGGTGCTAATTTGAATCCGTTAGAGGAGAGAATCTTAGAAGAAGGAATTGTTCTTCCGGGAGATATTTTAAAAGTAGATAAATTTATTAATCATATGATCGATCCTGAACTTTTTGAAAAACTAGCTGATGAATTTTATGAAAGGTTTAAAAACAAGGAAGTAGATAAAATTCTTACTTTAGAAGTTTCAGGTATAGGAATTGCTTTTGCTTGTGGTTTAAAATTTAAAAAACCTGTTTTATTTGCTAAAAAAACAGTTTCTAAAACCCTAGGTAGCGATGTTTATACATCACAAGTTTATAGTTTTACAAAGAAAATTAATTACGACATAATGGTGGCTAAAGAATTTTTAAATGAAGGGGAAAAAGTCTTAATTATAGATGATTTCCTAGCAAATGGTAAGGCAATAGAAGGCCTTATAGATTTATGTAATCAAGCTGGAGCTAAGGTACAAGGAATAGGTATTTTAATTGAAAAAGACTTTCAACCAGGTGGAAAGAAAATCAGAGAAGATGGCTACCAGCTAGAATCTTTAGCTATTATTGAAAAATTTGAAAATGGTAAGGTAGTTTTAAAAGAGAGTATGTCTTAGGATATGCTCTCTTTTAGCTTTCAAAATTGTTACAATTTGGTTAAAATATAGGAAAAAAACTATTTTTAATGTAAAATAGTAATATCAAATTATTATTAGGAGATTGTATGAAATTTATTATAGATTTATTAGATAAGTTTTTATCTGTAAAATTAACAGCTAATTTAACGCTGTATGAATTATTATCAATGCTATTTAAATATGTTTTTGTAATTATAATTTATTATTTTATATTGAATATTATTAAGATGATTTACTTGGATATAAAGGGAATTAGCAATATGAATGCTGTTGCAAATACCTATTTAAAACTAATAAATAGAAAGGAAAAACTTCCTTTTAAGATTCAAGAACATTACTTTATAGGTGATAATACAGTAATAGGTAGGTCAGATCAAAATGATATTGTTTTAAAGGATAGGTTCATTTCAAAAAAACATGCCAGAATTACAAAAAGAAATGGTGTTTATTTTATAGAGGATTTAAATTCTGCCAATGGAGTATTTATTAACGGCCAAAAAGTTGAAAATATCATAGAATTAAAGGACAAGGACTTAATAGATATTGGACAAGTGGAATTTTTATTTGTAAATGGTGAAGATGAAGATGAGAATTAAAAGTAAAACAAGAAAGAAACAAAAACTATCATTAAAAGAAAGATTTTTAAGTATAGGTACTAATTTAACCAATGGGAAATTAAGAAATCCTGCAACTCTATTACTTTGGTTTCAAATACTTGCATTTAGTTTAGTCTTAGCAAATGATAGGGAAAATTTTACTATAAAAAAACTGTTTGTATTTGTAACGGTTATTGTAGTTGTCTATATGGCAAATAAAGCTGTTACAAAAATTACTGATGGAGACAACTACTTACTCCTTATAGCGTCAATGCTATTTAGTATAGGAGTAACGATGATATATAGAATTAGTCCAACTGAAGGAATAAAGCAGACAATTTGGTTTATAGGTGGGCTAGTCTTATTTTTTATAGTGTATTTTATTTTAAAGTCCTTTAGGGGATGGGAAAATTTAACAATACTATATTTAATTGGTTGTTTTGCCATGTTTATTATTACCTTATTATTTGCAGGTTATAATAAGGGGGCCTACAACTGGGTTCAAATATTTGGATTTAGTTTTCAATTATCTGAAATAACAAAAATACTATATGTATTCTTTATTGCATCATATCAGGTTAATGATAAGTTTTTAAAGGGAACAAAATTTGAAAAATATTTAAAATATAAGGATTATTTATTTATGATAATATCCTATGTTTTTATTGGGATGTTTTTCTTACAAAGGGATTTAGGTTCAGCAGTTATATTTTTTGCTGTATATATTGTGTCCCTATTTGTATTTGATTATGATATAAAAATAATAGTAGGAAATATTATTTTAGCATTATTTGGAGCTGTAGCAGCATATTTTATTTTTCCACATATTCAAACAAGATTTGAAATTTGGATAGACCCTTGGGCAGATCCAGGCTATAAAGGATATCAAATAATCCAGTCATTATTTGCAATAGCAGCAGGAGGATTTTTTGGAACAGGTTTAGGTTTAGGTCAACCGAACTTAATCCCCATAGCAACATCTGACTTTATATTCCCAGCAATAGTTGAAGAAATGGGAATATTTACAGGTATGGGAGTTATTATGTTATTTATGATTCTCGTATATAGAGGATTTAAAATTTCTATGGAACAACAAAGTTCTTTCTTTAAATTTGTTGCTTTAGGAATTTCTGTTTTATTTGCTGTTCAGGCTATTTTAATGATAGGAGGGGTTTTAAAAGTTATCCCTATGACAGGTATTACTATTCCTTTTGTAAGTTATGGAGGAAGCTCTATGGTGTCTAGTTTTATGTCCTTAGGGATTTTACAATATTGCTCTTCAGATATTAAGGGAAGAATGGTGGATTAATGGAAAAATTTAATAAAAAAATATTAATAGTCTTTTCTTTTTTAGTTTTTCTATTTTTAGGTTTAGTTTTATACATGACATATTTTCAAATAGCAAAGGCTAAAGATGTTTCAATAGGTTATGGAAAATATGGGCAATATAATAAGAGATATTGGGTTGATGAAAACAAGGTAAAACGTGGGACTGTTTATGATAGTGGAAATAATATTGTAGTAGAAACACTTAAAGATAGTAACGGAAACAACTATAGGAACTTTCCTTTTGATGAAATCTATGCTCCTATTACAGGATATTCTATTAATGGAGGTAGTGGTTTAGAAAAATCCTATGGTAAGCAGCTTTTAAATATTAAAGAAGATACACCCCTATCTGATTTAAAGAAATTAGTAGAAAAACAAGATGAAGGAAACGACTTAGTACTTACAACTAACTATAAATTGCAAAAAGTGGCAATGGATTTATTGGAAAATACAGAAACAAAAAAAGGTTCAATAGTTGCAATGAATCCAAAAACAGGGGAAATCTATGCAATGGCATCCTATCCTTCTTTTAATCCTAATAAAGTTGCAGAAAACTGGGATAAGATTATTGCAGATAACGAAAGTGCTGTTTTATTAAATAGGGCGACACAAGGGCTTTATGTACCAGGCTCGGTATTTAAGGTTATAACAGCAACTAGTATCTTAGAAAACACCGACAAAGTTGAAAGTCTAGTTATACAGGATAAGGGAAAAATTACAATTGGTGGTTATGAAGTAAGTAATGTAGAAAATATGGTAAATAATAGAACGGATTTAGAAAAAGCATTAGTAAAGTCTTCAAATGTTTATTTTTCAAAATTAGGAGCAGAATTAGGAGCTGATATTTTACGGGAAACTGTAGATAAATACTATATTGGAAAAAACTTTGAATTCGATTTACCTATGTATAGTTCTAAAAACGGATATTATGATGGAATAGATGATGCTAACATAGCAACAACGGCCTTTGGTCAAGGGGATACCTTAGTAACGCCGCTAAATATGGCTATGGTTATGTCGACTATAGCAAATGAAGGTAAGATGATGCAACCCTATATAGTGGACCAAATTATATCTCCAGATGGAGATGTAACAAAAACGGAACCAAAGGTACTATCAGAAGTTACTAGTCCAGAAATAGCAAATGAGATTTTATCAGATATGGTTTCTGTAGTTAGAGATGGCTCAAAAGCCTATATACGAGGAATAAAAGTAGCGGGAAAATCAGGTACAGCAGAAATAAAAAACAAGGATTCAACAAATGCTTGGTTTATTGCAGCTGCACCAGCTGATGATCCTACAGTAGCTGTTGCTGTAGTATTGGAAGATAGCGGTACTGGTGGTGACGCATCAGCAGGGCCATTGGCAAAAGTTATAATTCAAAATGCAATAAATAATGGATTAGGACGATAATATAAAAAAGACATCTTGAAAATTTCAGGATGTCTTTTCTGTATTATTATAGGAATTTATCTTTAACATTTAACCAGTACCAGTCTTTGTAAAAACTTATTTTCTTAATATTTCTTTCAGAAGTCTTAAATAAGACATAATCTAGATCGTCGTAATTCAAACTCATTCCATCTGCAATAAATAAGGAGTTGCTATTAATATCTTCACTTCGAGTCTTGATTTTCAAAACCGATTTACTAGGTATTACTATAGAATTTAAAAGTGACCTATAGGCTTTGGAATTAATTGGTGCTAGGGGAGTTAACTGATAACCTTCTAAAGAACGATACAAAATAGCTCCTCCTGCTGAAAAATTGTAAGCTGTCGACCCAGAAGGTGTTGAAACGAGTAAGGCGTCTCCTGCAAAGGATTCTAGGTGATTATCATCAATATAAACATCGAGATGTATTATTGAATTATCGCTAGAACGAATTACAAATTCATTTAAAGCTGTATAGGTATAGACCCTATCACTGTTTTTAGTTGAAATTTTAGCTTCTAATAAATCTAAGGTTTCTATTTCATAATTATTATTTAAATAGTCATCAATGAATTTATTTATATTAGGAACTAATATTTCTTGATAAAATCCTAAATGTCCGGTATTTATACCGACAAAGGGTATATTTGAAAAATTGGATTTGTGAACTGCTCTTAAAAAAGCTCCATCGCCACCGATACATATATTTAAGTCTGCATTTTCATTATATTCATAAAAGACCTTAAATCCTCGTTGCTCAAATTTATCTTGGACTTCCATACTTATAGTTAAAGATTTATGGTTATTATTGGGAAAAAGGTTTACTATTTTTTTAAAAGGCAAGAATCTCACTCCATTCTTAAACACGAAATATATAAAATATCATACTTGTTAAATATATCATAACAACAGAAAGGGGAATAGTAAAATTAAATTTTTATCAAGATTTAAAGTATATAAATAATAAATATTAAATCTTTGTTGAAAAATAGCCTACAGTTAGGTATAATTATAGTATCCTTAGTGTAAGAGCCTGTTATATTATACCTACACTTATAATAAGGGATGATGGAAGTTCTTACTTTGATAAAATGCCTCTTTAACGTGGACTTTTGAGATTTAAGACAGTCAACCCACCTTCATATACTGAAGGTTACTAATCTGCAGGTTTACACTAAGGGTAAACATATAATTTGTTCTAATTGGTTAAAATACATTTATATAAATAATATTACGGAGGATACGAATGAGTTTATCAGATTACTTAGAAGCAAAAAGAAGAGAACGAGAAAGACGAATAAAAAATGAACTAAGAGTAAAACAAATAGATAACGCAAAGAGATTTGCTATTGGAACAGTGGCAGGTACTTTAATCGGTGTAGCAGCAGGAGTTCTTTTTGCACCTAAATCTGGCGAAGAAACTAGACAGGATATAGCAGATTTAGCAAAAGATACATCTGATCAGGTAAAAGAAGGAATTCATGTTGCAAAAGATAATATAGTACAAAAAACCGAAGAAATAACTGGGGATATTAAAGATAAGTACGCTGAATTCAAAGACAGAGGCTACACAGAAATTGAAAGAGTTCAAGATTTAACAGAAGATTTAGTTGAAGTAGCAAAAGATGCAAAGGATGAAGCAAAAGAAGTAATAGTAGAAGCAAAAGATGATGCTGAAAAAGTAGCAGAAGACACTAAAGAAAAAGCAAGAGATGCTGTTGAAAAAAACAAGAAAAAAGAAGATAAATAGGAGACTATAATGTTAAATATTATAGATGTATTTACAATTATAGTACTTATTTGTTTAGCAATCTTTCTAATAGTATTAGTTGTTTTCTTAATAAAACTAATGGGTACGATTAAACAGGTTAATTCTATAATTGATAAAAATAGGACTGAAATTGATATGTCACTTAGGAAAACCCAAGAAGTGATGGAAAATGTTGCAGGAATAACAGATAAAACAGATAGGATAATAGGGGACATTTCCCCTGAAGTAAAAAGTATTGTAACATCAACTAATAAGACTATGAGCAATGTTGAAAATTTAGTAGAAGATGTTACAGATACAGTAGATTTTGTTTCAGAATCAGTAGTAGATACTACAGATACTATTAGAACCAATATTACTAATTATTCTGGATATGCAACATATATTTTAGATATAATTAATTATATAAGGTCTTTGTTTAAAAAGTAAAAATTGGAGAGATAATCTCTCCAATTTTTGTGCTAATAAAATGTATTGATAAAATATTAGTAATTTGATAATATTTTTATGAGAGGTAGAAGTGGAAAAAATAAAAATTATTTATAATCCAACATCTGGAAGCCAGTCTAATAAAAAAGCCATAGAAACTATGAGCAATGATTTATTAAGTAAAGGCTATATCCTACAAAGAACAGCTACTACAGGTAAAAATAGTGCTTTTAATGAAACTATAAAAGCTTCAGAAGAAGGATTTGATATAATAATAGCCTGTGGTGGAGATGGAACTGTAAATGAAGTAATAAATGCTTTAGCAAAAGCTGAATCAACTATGAAATTAGGCGTGTTCCCCATTGGTACAGTAAACGATTTCGCGTCATATTTAGGCATAACGGATTCTCCGAAAGAGTTAGTTAACTTAATTTCCCAGGGAACAACTAAGAAAATTGATGTAGGATTAGCAGGTGAAAAGTATTTTGTTAATGTTGCAGCTGGTGGAAAACTAGCTGATGTTGGACATGAAACAGATAAGAACCTAAAGGCTATATTTGGTAGATTAGCATATATAGCAGAGGGTATAAAAGTTATTCCAGATATTATTACAAATGATTTTAGGTTAAAATATAGATTTGATGGTGAAACCTATGAAGATGATGTATATTTGTTTTTAGTGGCAAATTCTTCTTCTATAGGAGGGTTTAAAAAAATAGCACCGGATGCATCGGTGTCCGATGGTTTTTTAGATGTATTAATAATAAAAAATCCTAATAAACTTGTAGATTTAGCACAGTTATTTATACAAGTACTATCTGGAGAACATGTAAAAAATGAAGATGTAACATATTTTCAAACAAAAGAAGTTGAATTTGAATCAGTATCTCCAATTACAATAGATGTAGATGGAGAATATGCTGGAGAATTACCTATGAGAATAAAGGTATCAGACTATAAGGTGAGTGTATTCACTAATATAAAGGAGTAATGAGATGTCATCACCAACAATAAAAGACGTAGCTAGATTAGCTGGGGTTTCTATATCCACTGTATCTAGAGTAATGAACGATTCTAAACCTGTAAGTCCTGAAGCGAGGCGAAAGGTTTTAGATGCTATAAAAAAATTAGATTTTAAGCCAAATGAGTTAGCCAGATCTTTAGTTATGAGAAGATCCAACTTAATTGGTGTAATAGTAAAAGATATTGCTATATCATATATGACAGAAATGGTTAGGGGAATTGAAGAAGTAGGAAGAATGTATAATTATGATATACTATTATCAAGTTCCTATGGAGATATAGAATTAGAGAAAAAGATTATTAACTTTATGTTTACAAAACAAGTTGAAGGTATTGTGTTAATTTCAGAAGATGCTAAACCTGAAGTTGTATATATGCTTCAAAACCAAACAATTCCATATATTCAATTAGATAAATTTTATAATTTTAATGAAACATATTCTGTAACAATTAACTACAAAGAAGCTGCAAAAGAAATGACGGAATTTTTAATTGGTAAAGGCCATGAAAAAATTCTATTTGTAAAAGAATATAAAAATGCTATAATTGGTCAAGAAAAATTAAAGGGCTATAAGGAAGCTATGGACGCCCATAATTATTTTTCTAGAGAAATCACTGTAGATGGAGTTACAGATAAAGAGGGTTATAAATACGGTGAGGAAATTTGGAAAATAATTGAACATGAAGGTATAACTGCTGCATTTTTCTCTGAAGATGGACTTGCTATTGGTTTCTTAAACTACTGCTATGATAATAATAAAAAAGTTCCAGAGGACATTTCAGTAGCTGGATTTGGAGATATAAAAATTTCATCCCTATATAGACCAAGACTTACAACAGTTAGAGAACCTTACTATGACTATGGTGCAGTAGCTATTAGAAAGATTATTAAGAAGATTAAAGATAATATAGAGATTGATAGTGCAACAATTTTACCAAGTAGTATTATTGAAAGAGAAACAGTTAAAGATATAAATTAATTTAATATTTATGTTTTAATTGATTTTAAAGTACTATAATGTTAAAATTATTGTAATTAGTATATAAAAAAATTAGGAGGAAGATATGGTAGAAAAAACTGTACTTGTAAAAAATGAAACTGGGTTACATGCAAGACCAGCTGCTTCATTAGTGCAATTTGTTAAAAATTTTGATGGGACTGTAGAATTAGTTAAAGATGGTAAGACAGCTAATGCAAAAAGTATATTTAATGTAATGGCATTAGGTATATCAAAAGGCACTGAAATCACTGTTAGAATTGATGGTGAAAATGAACAAGAAAATTTAGATAAACTAGTTGAATTTATCGAAAATCTTGCAGATTAGTTTTCAATAAGGATGTTTAAAACATCCTTTTTTTATAACCTAGTACTAAAGTATTGGTAATAAGTTTATTAACATTATCATTTTAACAAAACTAAAGAAGCATAAATAAAACACAAGGTTGTGTTATATTACAACAGCTTTGTGTTTTTAGGTTTATTAACTATTTTAAATTTATAAATAAAAATATAATTCTATTAGTATATTATAAATTACATAGAGATTAGAAATTAAATAAACATTTAGTTTTTTAAGTTGTTTATTTGGGTATATTCAATTTTATATATATAATATATTATATTTTAGTTATAAATTTAAAGAACATTAGGAGGAAATATGTCAACAATTAAAACAGGAATAATAGCATCAGAAGGAATTGCTATTGGTAGAGCATATTTATTTGTAAAAGAAAAATTAGAAGTTGATACTAGAATATTAGAAGATGCAGAAATAGAAGAAGAAGTTCTTAAAATTCAAAAAGCTATAGAAGATTATAGTAAAGATTTGGAAAACATGGAAGTTTCTACAGATACCCAACAAGAAGTAATAAATGCACACTTAGGAATGTTAGATGACCCTTTTTTAGTAGATACTGTTAAAACTAAAATAGAAAACAATATTAATGCAGAAAAAGCACTACATGATTCAATAAATGAAATGGTAGCAATGATGCAATCATTAGACGACGAATATCTTAGGGAAAGAGCTACAGACTATAAAGATATTGGTGAAAGGTTACTTTACAAACTACAAGGAAGGGAACCTAAAAAATTATCACCATTACCAAAAGATACAGTAGTGGTTTCTGACGAATTAACGCCTACAGATACTTCAGTAATGGATAAGGACAATGTATTGGGTTTTGCTATGGACAATGGTGGTAAAACCGCTCATACTTCAATTATAGCCCAAACTTTAGGAATTCCTGCCTTAGTAGGAATGAAGGATGTTTCAACATCAGTAAAGGATAATGACCTATTAATTATAGACACCTATGAAGGTAAATTATATATTAACCCTGATGAGGATACATTAAATGTTTACAGAGAAAAAATGCAACAAATATTAGCTGAAAAAGAAAGACTAGAAGCAGTTAAATTTGAAAAAGCCATTACAAAGGATGACCATCAAGTTGAAATAGCTTGTAATATTGGAAATATTGAAGATTTAAAACTTGGTTTAGCTAATGGGGCAGAAGGTGTTGGACTTTTTAGAACTGAATTTTTATATATGGAAAATAATCATTTCCCAACAGAAGAAGAACAGTTTTCAGTATATAAAAAAGCTGTAGAACTATTGGAAGGAAAATCTCTTATTATTAGAACCTTAGATATTGGTGGCGATAAATCATTATCATATTTCAAATTCCCAGAAGAAGAAAATCCATTTTTAGGCTGGAGAGCATTAAGAATTTGCTTTGATATGTTAGATGTATTTAAGACACAGCTAAAGGCGATTTTAAGAGCGTCTGCGTTTGGAAAAGTAAGAATTTTACTTCCTATGGTAATTTCAGTAGAAGAAATTAGAAAAGTAAGAGAAATACTTGAAGAAGTAAAAAATGACTTAAAAGCAAAAGAAATTGAGTTTGACAATGATATAGAAATAGGAATAATGGTTGAAACTCCAGCTTCTGTTATAGTTGCAGATGATTTAATTAAGTATGTAGACTACTTTAGTATAGGAACAAATGATTTAACTCAATATGTACTAGCAGTAGATAGGGGAAATGAAAAAATTTCAAAACTCTATAACACATATAATCCAGCTGTATTAAGGTCAATTAAAAAAGTTATTGATGCTGCTCACAATGCTGGTAAATGGGCAGGAATGTGTGGAGGATTTGCTGGTGATACAAAAGCTACTAAGCTATTATTAGGTATGGGACTAGATGAATTTAGTGCTCCAGCAGCAAATATTCCTAAAATAAAAGATACAATAATTAATACAACTATGGAAGAAGCTTCTAAATTTGCAGAAGAGATTTTAAAACTAGAAACAACTACAGAAATTGAAAATATAATAAATAATCAATAGTTGATAATAAAAACAGCTACATATTAAAAATATGTAGCTGTTTTTTTATGAAAAACCCGAGTAGATAATGGATAATTCTACTCGGGAAAGGATAGTTTAAAAAACTAATTTTAATATACTGAAATTAAATATTATACTTCATCTATTAATGCGTTGAATTCATCAATTACTCTATCGAAATCAGGTCCCATTTTGTGAAGTCTTGTCCAATAGTTGTCATAGTCATACCATTGGGCATTAAGTTCTTCAGCAGATTTTCCTTGTTGCTCTACCCAAGTATAATATTTTAAGTTATGAATTCTCTTCTTGTCAGTGTATCTTAATTCAATCATATTATCTGTTTTAAGTCCTAAAACATGAACATGATGATCTAATTTTACTTGTTCAAGGTCTAATTTTCCTCTTTCAGCTTCGTATTCTTCCAATCTTGATTGGTACATTACTGCAGAGTCGGTACCAACTGTAACGAAATAATCATTTTCAGTTACTTCAAAGTATTTAGCAACTTTTATAGCTGAAATAATATTAGCAGCACCGGAAATTCCTATATATTGGAATTTACTTATAGTTTCTTCGTCAACGCCTAAACTTCTAAAGTATTCATGTCCAGCAGGATCATTTAATATTCTAAAGAAAGAAACAGCATCTTCATCATCAATTGCAGTAACTACGTCGGTGTTTTTAACATTATGTACCCATGGTACGTGTTTGTCACCAATTCCCTCTATTCTATGGTCGCCAAATCCATTGTCTAACAATGTAGGACATTGTAAAGCTTCGGAAGCGGTTATTTTAATATTAGGGTAGAGGTCTTTTAATTTATCTCCAGCACCTAAACTTCCACCAGAACCCGAGTTTAAGTTAACGCCAAATAGGTTAGCTTTTTCATCCTTAGCCTTATAGGATAGGAATAGGTCGTTCATTGCTTCACCGGTAATTTCATAATGCCATAAGTGGTTACCTAGTTCTCCAAATTGATTGAATATAACAACACCGTCTCCTCTTTCAGCACGTAACTCCCATGTTTTATCATATATTTCTTTAACGTTTGATTCTGAACCAGTAGTAGCAAAAATTTCCCCGCCGTAAGTGTCAATTAAATCTTGTAGCCAGTCAAATCTTTCTCTACTCATGTTTTCTGGTAAAATTGCAATAGATTTACATCCTAGTAATGCTGCGTTATAAGCTCCACCTCTACAGTAGTTTCCAGTTGAAGGCCATACTGCTTCCTGTGTTTTAGGGTCAAATTGCCCTGTAACTAGTCTTGGAACTAAACATGCATAACTTGCTCCTACTTTATGGCAGCCAGTTGGGAAATATTTACCGGACATAAATAGGATTTTAGCTTTAATACCTGAAACTTCAGAAGGAATTTCTATAAAGTTTGGAAGCTCTTGGTAAAGTCCACCTTTATCCTTTGGCTCATTTTTCCAAGAAATTCTATATAGATTTAGTGGGTTAATATCCCATAAACCAACATCTTTAAGTTTTTCTTTAACCTCAGCAGGTATTTTTGAAGGGTCTTTCATTTGTGCTAAAGTAGGTATTTTTATGCCTCTATCCTTAGCATATTTTGCTACTTCTCTTCTTTTTTCTTCATTAATGGTTAAATCAATTAAATCAAACATTTCTTTCCCTCTCCTTAAATAATATTAATATTTATTTATTTTTCCATACCAAACTATATCTTGGTAGGCTTTAACATCTGTATCTCCTTCAGTACTAATACATAATACTACGGAGTTTTCATCTAATCCTATTTGTTCCTTAATATCTTTTAAATCATCGTTTATCATTAATTCGTTGGTCAATCCATAGGATACACCTGCAGATTCACCTGAAACAAAACCTTTATCATTACCAACAGGAGTAGCGGATAATCTCATACCATTAGCTGAAATCCAGTCAGGACATCTGATATAGCCATCAGCAAATTCAGCTATAACATCCCAGGCTATAATTCCAGGTTCTCCACAAGCAAGACCTGCCATTATTGTAGGCATACTACCAGTTACGAAATGTCTTTCACCATCACTTGCTTTTGCAGATTTAAAAAATGCAGCTGCTTCATTAGGCTCAACAATAATTGTTTTAGGCATATTTTCCTTTAATAGATTTGTAATTAAACCACAAGCGCCACCGGCCATTGCTCCAACACCTGCTTGTAAGAATACATGAGTTGGTTTTGGAAGGTTGTCCCTTTCTATTTGTTGGTAGGCTTCTAAAACTAAAGCAGCATAACCTTGCATAATCCATTTAGGAATATCAACATATCCGTCCCAGGAAGTGTCTTGTACAATTACCCAACCGTTTTTGTCAGCTTCATCCATTACATATCTTATAGTATCGTCATAGTTTAAATCTGTAACAGTTACCTCAGCTCCTAGAGCCTCTATATTTTTTACCCTGTCTGAACCAGAACCTTTAGGCATGAAAATTTTAACATCTTGTTGTAACATTTGTCCTACCCATGCTACTCCTCTACCGTGGTTACCATCAGTACAACTTGCAAAAGTTACCTTTCCTAGTTTTTCTCTAATTTCATCTGATACCATTCTTTCATAAGGTAGATCTTCAATAGGTATATTAAGTTTCTCTGCTATATAATTGCCCATAGCCCAACTAGCACCAAGTCCTTTAAAGGAGTTAATACCAAATCTGGAAGATTCATCCTTTACATATATATTGGACAATCCTAGCTCTTTTGAGCGGTCGTTTAAAACCACTAAATCGGTTTCCTCAAAAGATGGAAAGCTTTTGTGGAAATTTAGAGCCCTTTGAATTTCTTCTACAGTAAAAAATTCAATAGAACCCTTCATGTTAAAATCTTTGTCTTTACTTTGCGGAATATAAGAAAATTCTTGCATTAAACCATCCTCTCTAATAATTATTATAAACAAAAAACAATTTAGATAAAACATTTTCCTATATAGTTTAATCTAATTAAATCAATTTTAACTTCTATAACAATTTGTGTCAATTAATTTCTGCTAATTAAACTAAAAATCCTAAATAATATGTTTATATTAAGAGGAATATGTTAAAATAAAGGTAATTATTAAAATGATAAATTTTAGGAGAAAAAATGGAAAATTTAGATTATATTAAAAATTTAGACTTTTTTAAAGATTTTAATTCTGGTTTTAAAATTTCAAAATCTACAGAAGATATTTATGTTGTGTCTATAGATGATGAGAAAAAATATACAATAAGGGTTTTTTCAAAGGATTCCTATAATAGCATAGTAGATAAAAAGAAAAAAATAGATATTCTAATAGAAGAGGGAAGAAAATTATATCCTATACTTGAAGTAGGTAAAATTGATGAACTAGGCTTAACCTATAGAATAACGGATTATATTAATGGTATAAAAAGATATGAAACTAATAAGGATAACTATAAGCTTGGCTATTATATTGGAGAAACAATACGGGATTACCATGAATTGTCGAAACCGATAAAAAATGATAATTGGGTAAAAAATTATAGTCATAAAATTAGAAATGTATTTCATGAGTATTATCTATGTGATTACATTGGAAAAAAAGATTATATACTACTTGATTATGTAAAACAATTTAGTTATTTAATTAAGGATAGGGAAGCAATAGAAATTTTTTCTTTTAATAATCTACGAGATATTCCTATAGATGAAAGTGGAAAAGTGTATTTATTTGGAGTACAGGGAATTGTAGAGGCGGATCCGTTTTTTGAATTTAAGGATATAAATATTAATTATTATAAAGATGAAGCTTATTCTGCAGGGATTATTGATGGATATTTTTTAGGAAGACCAAATAGACTTTTCTTTAAAACCATAGCCCTATATACAATTATAGAAACCTTTGGAACGGAATTTAAAAAATTTGATAAGGTAAATTGTGAGGTAGCAAAATTAAAAATTCAAGAACTTTCAGAATACTATGATGACTTTAATACGGTATATCCAAATTGGTATTTGGAAATTAAAGAAAAACTAAATGGAGGAGATTAATGAAGGCAGAGGGAATTGTAAGAATAATTTTAGAAAATGAAGATGAAAAAAAATTTTTCGGAAAAGGTCCTTATACTTTATTGTTAAAGGTAAAGGAACTGGGTTCTTTAAACAAAGCTGCAAAAGAAATGGGTATGTCCTACAGTAAGGCATTTAATGTAATAAAAAGCTGTGAAAAAGCATTGGATAAAAAACTTCTTTATAGAGAAATAGGTGGAGTAAAAGGTGGCGGTTCCAAGTTAACAGAAGACGGTGAGGAAATTATTGAAAAATACGAATACATTGTTAAAGAGATGAATGAAAAGATGAATAGTCTTTTAGATGAATTAGAATTTTAGTTAGAGAGAGTTTATATGTTTAGATTAGATGCACTTAAAGAATTTATAGAAAAATATGTAAAAATAATAACTGAAATGGTAGAAGTAGATGTTGAAATAGTTGACTATAAATTAAGAAGAATTACCGGTAGTGGTATATTCACAAAGGGAATATTAGATAATAAACAAGTTTCAAATAGAAGAATATTCATAGAGACATTAAAAACCGGAAAACCTCAAATATCAATTGCAAATGTTGATATTGACAAGGCTGAAAATATAGAAATAACTACTCCTATAATACTAGGGACAAATGTTATAGGTGTCATAGGCATGATTAGTAGTAGTAAAAAATCTAAAGTAGAAATTGGAAAGCATGTAGAAAAATACAAAGAACTACTTGAGCAAATTGCAGAATTTATTACTTTAAAAGCCTTAGAATATGAGGAAGATAAAGATAAACAGGCAATGGTGTCCATGTTGGAGATTATTATTAGAAATATGGACGAAGGTGCAGTTATAATTAACAATGAAGGAAAGATTAATACCATTAATAGATCAGCAAAAAAACAATTGAAAATCAATAGGATAATTGCCAATGAAAGAATTCTTATTCAGCCTACAGGAGACATGATTAATAATAATAAGGAATATGTAATTAGAATAGGTGAAAATATAAACACGGTAATAGGAAATATATTTAAGGTTCCAGAAAATCCTATATATGATAAGGTACTTTTATTTAGGGACATGAAGCAAGTACAATCTAATTTATATGCCATGACCTCAACTATAAGTGCTAAAAAAATTGAAAATATAATAGGAAAAAGTAAAAAAACCTTAAATTTAAAGAAAAGTTTAGTTAAAATAGCAAAATCCGATTCTACGGTTTTAGTAAATGGAGAAAGTGGAACGGGAAAAGAAATGGTTGCAGCAGCAATATGGCAAAGTTCAGATAGGGCCAATAAAAGATTTGTAACTATTAACTGTGCTGCCATACCGGAAGATGCCTTAGAAAGGGAATTATTTGGATATGTAAAGGGAGTATTCTCTGGGGATAATTCAAATGGTAAAATAGGAAAATTTGAACTTGCTAATAATGGGGTAATTTTTTTAGATGAAATAGACGCAGTACCTCTATACTTACAATCTAAACTATTAAGGGTAATACAGGATAAAAAAGTTACGAGAATAGGCTCTAATCAAGTAATTCCTTTAAATATAAGGATTATAGCAGCAACTAATAAAGACCTAAGAAAATTAATAGCGGAAAATAAATTTAGGGAAGATCTTTACTATAGATTAAATGTTATACCATTATATATTTCACCTTTAAGAGAGAGAAAAGAGGATATTGAAGAATTAATATATTATTTCCTAGATTACTATAGAAAACAGTTTAGTAAAAACTTTTATAAAATAGAAGATGATGCATTGGATATTTTAAAAAACTATAGTTGGCCTGGCAATGTTAGGGAATTGGAAAATTCAGTTGAATATATGGTTAATATGATGGAAGATGGAATAATAAGCGTTAACTCAATTCCTAAGAATATTATAGGTATAAATGAAAAGCGAAAAATTGAAGAGATGAAAATATCAACCTTAGCTAGCTTGGAAAAGAAGGAAATAGAAAAAGCTATTGAAATATATGGTGATACTACAGAAGGAAAGAAAAAAGCAGCAAAAGCCTTAGGAATAGGTATTGCAACATTATATAGAAAATTATAGATTTTTAAATTAAGGTCGTTTGTATACGGCCTTTTTTTATTTAAATCAAAATAATTATAATTTATTATAGTAATAAAGAGCAATAATACTAGCCTTATTAGCTTACTGTAGCAATTATAGGAAAACCTAATAAAAATTAGGATTTTTATCAATATGATAAAAAGGGAAATTGTAAGAGCTGTAAAAATAAAAAACTTACAGACTGGTATATTTCAACGTTTTATATTATCATTTTGATAAACAAATTGACAAAAAAATGCTAGTATGGTGTAATATTGGTATAGGAAATCGATATCCGTAGCTTAAAATTTGAAATGCTATTGCTTATTTCCTTAATATGGCGTAAGATAGTTATTGGAAATTGTGCTAAGTAATTGGTACAAATAATTGATGAAAGTATATTAATATAGTTGAATTATAAGAAAGGATGGGAAAATGCAAAGTACTTATCAAATTGCAAGCTTAGAAAACAAGGATAACAAGGCATCATTAACTTTCTTGAGTGAAAGAGTTGCTAAACAAACAGCAAAATTTCATTCGAGTTTTGAACAATATGAACCAACACCATTACATCGTTTAAAAAATTTAGCGAAATATTTAGGAGTTAAAGATATATTTTTAAAGGATGAATCATTTAGATTTGGTTTAAACGCTTTTAAAGTACTAGGCGGAAGTTACGCTGTAGTAAAATATATAGCAAATAAATTAGGAATGTCAGTTGACGAACTTCCATATGAAGTGCTTATATCTGACGAAATAAGAGAAAAAATTGGAGAATTAACATTTGTAACAGCTACTGATGGTAACCATGGAAGAGGGGTTGCTTGGACTGCTAATCAATTAAAACAAAAAGCTGTTGTGTATATGCCTAAGGGAAGTACACAGGAAAGAGCGGAAAATATAAGAGCAGAAAATGCTGTATGTGAAATTCTTGAAGGAAACTATGATGATTGTGTAAGACATGCTAATCAAATGGCTGAAGAAAAAGGCTGGATAATGGTTCAAGATACAGCGTGGGAAGGCTATGAAGATATTCCTACTTGGATAATGCAAGGTTATTTAACAATGGCTTATGAAGCATACTTACAATTAACTTTAGCAGCTTCAAAACCAACACATGTGTTCTTACAAGCTGGAGTAGGCTCAATGGCATCAGCAGTAACTGGTTTCTTTGCATCTGTATACGGAGACGATAGACCAATAGTAACAATAGTAGAACCAAATCAAGCTGACTGTATTTTCAGATCTGCAAAAGAAGGTGGAATTACTTTTGTAACAGGAAGTATGCCTACAATAATGGCTGGTCTTGCTTGTGGTGAACCATGTACTATAGGATGGGATGTTATAAGATCATATGCTACTCATTTCTTATCAGTACCTGACTCAGCAGCAGCTCATGGTATGAGAATTTTAGGTAACCCACTAAAAGGTGATCCAAAAGTTATATCTGGAGAATCAGGAGCAGTTACAATGGGAGTAGTTTCTCAATTAATGTATAGAGATGATTTACAAGAAATCAAAGAAACAATTGGTTTAAATGAAGATTCAGTAGTTTTATGTATAAGTACTGAAGGAAACACAGATGCATTAAGATATAGACAATTAGTTTGGAATGGTTTATATCCAAATGATGAAAATTTAAAAAAATAAATAAAACATAGATTTTATATTATAGAGAACAAATAACAAATATGTGGATTAATTTAAAATTAATTATAAATAAAAACAAAACAAGGAGAGGGTTTAATGAACACTAATTTTAATGAATTGATGGAAAAACTTAAAGGGTTAGATTATTCTAACTTATACCAAGATGACTTCTTTTTAACTTGGGACAAAACTCAAGATGAACTAGAAGCAATTTTTGCAGTAGCAGACGCTTTAAGATATTTAAGAGAAAACAATATTAGTACAAAAATATTTGATTCAGGTTTAGGAATTTCTTTATTTAGAGATAACTCAACTAGAACAAGATTCTCTTTCTCATCAGCTTGTAACTTATTAGGTTTAGAAATACAAGATTTAGATGAAGGTAAATCTCAAATAGCTCATGGTGAAACAGTTAAAGAAACTTCTAACATGATTTCATTTATGGCTGACGTTATTGGAATAAGAGATGACATGTATATTGGTAAAGGACATACTTACCAAGTAAATGTTGCAAACTATGTTGAAGAAGGATACAAAGATGGCGTACTAGAACAAAGACCAACAATTGTAAACCTACAATGTGATATTGACCATCCAACACAATCAATGTCAGATATGTTACACATTATTCATGAATTTGGTGGAATTGAAAACTTAAAAGGTAAAAAAATTGCTATGACTTGGGCTTACTCTCCTTCATACGGTAAACCATTATCAGTACCACAAGGTATTGCTGGACTTATGACAAGATTCGGCATGGAAGTAGTTTTAGCACATCCAGAAGGATATGAAATAATGCCAGAAGTTGAAGAAGTAGCAAAAGCAAATGCTGAAAAATACGGTGGAAAATTCACTAAGACAAACTCAATGGAAGAAGCTTTCAAAGATGCTGATATAGTATATCCAAAGAGCTGGGCACCTTTCGCAGCAATGGAAAAAAGAACTATATTATATGGTGAAGGAGACCAAAAAGGTATTGATGAATTAGAGCAAGAGTTATTAAAACAAAATGCTGACCATACTGATTGGGCTTGTACAGAAGAAATGATGAAATTAACTAAAGATGGTAAAGCTTTATACATGCACTGCTTACCAGCTGACATTACAGGATTAAGCTGTGAGTTAGGTGAAGTTGATGAATCAGTATTTGATAGATATAGAATACCTCTATATAAAGAAGCAAGCTATAAACCATATATAATAGCAGCTATGATGTTCATGCAAAAAGTTAAGAATCCAGAAGAAATGTTACAAAAATTATTGGATCAAAACAAAGCAAGATTAGCTAGATAGTAAACTAAAATAGTATATAAGTTAAATTTAAATAATTTTCAAAATATCAAGGAGGTATTTAATAAATGGCAGTAGATTTTAAAAAGATTCAAGCAGCAGCTGAAGGTTATGCAGAAGATATGAACAAATTCCTTAGAGATTTAGTATACTTATATGGCGAAAGCTGTGAAGAAGGACCTAGAGCTAAGAGAATAAAAGAAGAAATGGAAAAACTAGGCTTTACTAAGGCTTGGATTGACGGACAAGGTAATGTATTAGGAGAAATGGGAACAGGAAAAAGCCTTATAGCTTTTGACGCTCATATAGATACAGTTGGAATTGGTAACAAAGATAACTGGAAATTCGATCCAGTTGAAGGATACGAAAATGATACTGAGATTGGTGGTAGAGGAACTTCTGACCAATTAGGTGGAATAGTATCAGCTGTTTATGGCGCTAAAATAATGAAAGATTTAGACATGCTTTCAGATGAATATACAGCATTAGTTACTGGAACAGTTCAAGAAGAAGACTGTGACGGAAACTGCTGGTTATATATGATAGAACAAGAAAATATCAAACCTGAGTTTGTAGTATCTACAGAACCAACAGATGGTGGTATCTATAGAGGACAAAGAGGTAGAATGGAAATAAGAGTAGACGTTGAAGGAGTTTCAAGTCACGGTTCAGCTCCAGAAAGAGGAGACAATGCTATTTACAAAATGGCTGACATTCTTAAAGAAATCGAACAACTTAACGAAAACCCAGCTGATGACAGTGTAGAAATAAAAGGTTTAGTTAAAATGTTAGATGAAAAATACAACCCAGAATGGAAAGAAGCTAACTTCTTAGGAAGAGGAACTGTAACTACTTCTCAAATATTCTATACTTCACCATCAAGATGTGCTGTTGCAGATTCATGTTCAATCTCATTAGATAGAAGAATGACTGCTGGTGAAACTTGGGAATCATGTATTAAAGAAATAGAAGATCTTCCATCAGCTAAAAAACATGGTGCTAAGGTTACTATGTACAAATACAGTAGACCTTCATGGACAGGCTTATCATATGAGCAAGAATGTTATTTCCCAACTTGGGTAATTCCTGAAGATCACAAAGTAACAAAAGCATTAGAAGAAGCTCACAAAGGTCTTTATGGAGATAAGAGAATTGCTCCACCTAAAGCTGAAAAAGAAATAGAAAAAAGAGCAGCTAGACCATTAACAGACAAATGGACATTCTCTACAAATGGTGTTGCTACAATGGGTAGACATAATATTCCAACAATTGGTTTTGGACCAGGTGCTGAAGATCAAGCTCATGCTCCAAATGAAATTACTTGGAAACAAGATTTAGTTACTTGTGCAGCAGTTTATGCAGCATTACCAACTATATATGTAGAAAACCATAGATAATAAGAACTTATTAAAATTTAAAAAACTGAATATATCCTAACGGGGATATATTCAGTTTAGTTTTTCAGGAGGAAATATGGGAAATAGAGTAGTATTAGCACTAGGAGGAAATGCATTAGGCGACGATTTAGCTAGCCAAATGGAAGCTGTAAAACAAACGTCTAAGGCTATTGCAGATTTAATTGAAGCAGGCAATGAAGTTGTTATTGCTCATGGAAATGGGCCTCAAGTTGGAATGATAAATAACGCTTTCACAGAGTATGGAAAAATAGACCCTAAATATCCGTACATGCCACTATCTATGTGTGTTGCAATGAGTCAAGCATATATTGGATACGATTTACAGAACGCTTTAAGAGAAGAGTTACGCAATAGGGGAATTAATAAAACAGTAACATCTGTTATTACTCAAGTAGTAGTTGATGAAAAAGACCCAGCATTTCAGAATCCAACAAAACCAATTGGACCATTTATGAATGAAATTGAGGCAGAAGAAGCAACAAAAAGAGGAATGATTGTAAAAGAAGATGCAGGTAGAGGATATAGAAGAGTAGTAGCATCTCCAAAACCAGTAAGCATTGTTGAAATCGATACAATTAAAGCTATATTAGACGCAGGCCAAGTAGTAATAGCTTGTGGTGGTGGTGGAATTCCAGTAGTAGAAGAAGGAAATCACTTAAGAGGAGTAGGAGCTGTTATAGACAAGGACTTTGCAAGCTGTGTTATGGCACAACAAGTAGAGGCTGATAATTTTATAGTTCTAACTGCTGTAGAAAAAGTTGCTATTAAATTTGGTACACCAGAACAAGAGTGGTTATCTTCAATGAATATAGAAGAAGCTAATGTTCATATTGGAAATAATGAATTTGCTCCTGGATCAATGTTGCCAAAAGTTGAAGCAGCAATGGAATTTGCTGAATCAAAAGAAGGAAGAAAATCATTAATAACATCATTGGAAAAAGCACAAGAAGGTCTTGAAGGAAAGACTGGAACATGGATAACTGCGAAATAAGCAGAAATTATAGGGGGTAGAAAATGAGTGAATTTATGAGACCTATACCTTTCAAAGAACTTATGGAATGGTGTAGAAATGAGTACAAGAGTCAAAACACAATTTTTGGTATACACAAAGATAAATTTTATAGAAATGAAAAAGGAACATATATTACAACAGTTTTAGGGGATAAAATGGGTTCAGCTGTTGGTCCAGCTGCAGGTCCACAATCTCAATTAGCACAAAATATAATAGCTTCCTATTTAACTGGCGCTAGATTTATGGAAATTAAAACTGTTCAAATTATGGATGGTGAAGAAATTCAAAATGCAGTTGCTAGACCATGTATATTTGCTGAAGACGAATGCTATAACTGTGAGTGGTCAACTGAGTTAACTGTACAACAAGCATTTGAAGAATATACAAAAGCATATTTTGCAATTCAAGTTTTAGCTAAAGAATTAGATTTAGCAGACTACAAGGATTTTGCTTATAATATGTCAGTAGGTTATGACTTAGCAGGTATAAAGTCGGAAAAAGTAGATAACTACATAGAAGGGTTGAAGGATGCTTCAAATACTCCTATCTTTAAAGAATGTAAGGAATATTTGAATGACAATTTAAACAACTATATAAAATTTGGTGCAAGTGATTTAGACGCTATATCTCCAAATATTTGTCAATCCATAACATTATCAACTTTACATGGTTGTCCAGCAGATGAAATAGAAAAAATCTCTCATTATCTATTAACTGAAAAGAAATTAAACACATTTGTTAAATGTAATCCAACAATGTTAGGTTATGACTATGTTAGAAAAACATTAGATAGTATGGGATTTGACTACATTTCATTTACAGATCATCACTTTAAAAATGACTTACAATATGATGATGCAATAGAGATGTTTAAAAGATTAACTGAAACATCTAAAAAAGAAGGCCTAGCTTTCGGATTAAAAATAACTAATACTTGTCCAGTAGATACAAAGAGAAATGAATTACCTTCTGAAGAAATGTATATGTCAGGTAGATCATTATATCCATTATCAATTAGTTTAGCAGCAAAATTATCTAATGAATTTAAAGGTCAATTACCAATAGCTTACTCTGGTGGAGCTGACGGTTTAAATATTAGAGATTTATTCAAAACTGGTATCCAACCAATAACAGTTGCTACAACTATATTAAAACCAGGTGGATACAATAGATTTAAACAATTAGCAGAAGAAACAGAAGATTTATTAACACCTGAATATAAGGGAATAGATTACCAAGCATTAAATAAATATGCTGAAGAAGTTAAATCTAATCCAGTTAATAATAAATTATATAGAGAAAAGGTAACTTCAAGAAAGACTGACAAGGAATTAGGTCTTACAGATTGTTACCAAGCTCCATGTAAAGATGGTGGATGTCCAATTAATCAACAAATACCTGAGTATTTAAAATTAGTTGCAGAAGGCAGATACGAAGACGCTATTAAAGTTATTGCTAATGATAACACTGCACCTACAATCTTAGGTCAAATTTGTAGTCACCATTGTCAAGAATACTGTACAAGAGTTGACTATGAAAAAACTCTACAAATAAGAGATATGAAATTAATAGCAGCTGATAATGCTCAAGAAAAATTAATTAGTGAAATAAAACCATCAGATATAAAATCCAATAGTAAAGTAGCTGTAATAGGTGCTGGTCCTTCAGGAGTTGCTGCAGCTTCATACCTAAGAAGAAATGGTATGGATGTTGTAGTATTTGAAAAACTAGCTAAACCTTATGGTATTGTTAGTCATGTTATTCCTAGATTTAGAATTTCTGACGAACAAATAAACAGAGACTTTAGAATAGCAGAAGCTCAAGGTGTTGAATTTAGATTTAATACTGAAGTAACTGAAAGCTATGAAGAATTAAAGAAAGAATATGATTATATTGTAGTAGCTACAGGTGCTTGGAAAAATGGTGTTGCTCCTGTTAAAGAAGGTGCTGAAAACACAATAGACGCTTTAGATTTCTTATGGAAAATGAGAATGGAAGGCGGAATGGACTTAGGTAAAAAAGTAGCAGTAGTTGGAGCAGGAGACGTTGCAATGGACTGTTCAAGATTATCTAAGAGACAATTAGGTGTAGAAGAAGTTACTTTAGTATATAGAAGAACAGAAAGCTACATGCCAGCAACTCAAGAAGAAGTGGAAGATGTTAAGGCTGACAATATTACTATATTGGAATTAACAGCTCCAGTAAGCTATGATGGAAAGATCTTAAAATGTGAAAAGATGAAATTAGGCGACTGGGATGCATCAGGAAGAAAATCCGTAGAAGGAACTGGTGAATTTATAGAATTAGAAGTTGATACAGTTATAGGTGCAACAGGAGCTAAAGTTGACACATCTGCATTTGAAGCTAATGGATTAAACCTAGACGAAAGAGGAAGAGTTAAAGTTCTTGAGTCTAGAGAATCAAGTGTTGAAAATGTATATGTAATTGGAGACTGTAAAGCAGGAGCTTCTACAATAGTTAAAGGTATGGCTGATGCTAAATTCGCAGCTTTAGATATTTTAGCTAAAGAGGGATTAGGAAACGACTTTACACAATTTGATTTCCCTGAGTACGATAAGGTAATTTATGAAAGAAGAGGAGTTCTTCAAAGACCATTAGAAGGAAAAGAAGAAGGACTACGTTGCTTAAAATGTGATCAAATTTGTGAAATCTGTACAGAAGTTTGTCCTAATAGAGCAAATGTTGCTATAGAAATAGAAGGATTTAAAACTCCACATCAAATAGTTCATATTGATGGAATGTGTAACGAATGTGGTAACTGTGCAGTATTCTGTCCAACAGCAGGTAAACCATACAAGGATAAAATTACTGTGTTCTGGACTGAAGCAGACTTTATAGACTCAACAAATGTTGGTTTCTTAAGAATTAACGAAGATACATTTAAAGTTAGACTAGAAAATGGAAATATAATTGAACATAAATTAGGTGATGGACAATTATCCTATACATTAACTAGATTCTTAGAAACATTATTAGAAAATTACGAGTACTACTGGGCTCCAACAGGAGTAGCTAAATAGATAATAAAATAAAGGATAATGAAAAAATCATTATCCTTTACTTTAAATAAAGCATTTGAAAAGGAGATAACAAATGATTATAGGAAATGGTGTTCTTATTACTAACGATGCTGATAACAATTTTTATGATTGTGGAGCGGTTTTAGTAAAGGATAATGTTATTGAAGACATTGGTACATTTGAAGACATTAAAGCTAAATACCCAAATGAAGAAATAGTAGATGTAGAAGGCAAAATAATAATGCCAGGTATGATATGTGCACATTCACATATATACAGTGCATATGGTAGAGGTATGTCACCAAGCCAACCAATTACTGATTTCTATACTGTATTAGAAAATCAATGGTGGAGACTAGATAAATTACTTACTACAGAAGATGTTAAATTAAATGCTTTAACAACTTATATTGAGTCCATTAGAAATGGTGTTACAACTTTAATAGACCATCATGCTGGTCCTAATTCAGTAGAAGGTTCCTTATTTACAATAAGAGAAGCTGCATTGGAAACAGGAATGAGAACTTCTTTATGCTATGAAGTAACAGATAGAGATGGAATCGAAATAGCTGAAAAAGGAATAAAAGAAAACGTTGACTTTATAAAAGCTTGTCAAGAAGATGATAAAGGCGACATGGTAAAAGGTCTATTTGGTATTCATGCTTCTTTCACAGTATCAGATGATACATTATATAAATCAAGAGAAGCAATGGAAGGTGTTTATGATGGATATCATGTTCACGTAGCAGAAGGAATTGAAGACCAATACGAATGTTTAGAAAAACACGGTAAAAGAGTTGTAAATAGACTTCATGATTTTGACATGTTAGGACCTAACACATTAGCTGTTCACTGTGCTCATGTAAGCCAAGCTGAAATGGATATTTTAAAACATACTAATACAAAAGTAGTTACAAATCCAGAATCAAACATGAACAATGCTATAGGTGCACCTCCAACAATTAAAATGATGGAAGAAGGCATTGTAGTAGGACTTGGTACTGACGCTTATACTAATGATATGTTTGAATCATTAAAAGTTGCTAATATTTTACAATCACACAATGTTTGTAAACCAGGAGTTGGTTTTATGCCTGCTATAGAAGCACAATTTAAAAACAACCCTATAATATTAGCTCAATATTATAATAAACCAGTTGGTAAGTTAGAAAAAGGAGCTTATGCAGATTTAATTACATTGGATTATTTCCCACATACTCCAATTAATGCTAATAACTGGTATGGACATTCATTATTTGGATTTACAGGAAGACTTGTTATAGATAACATGATTAATGGTAAATTCGTAATGAAAAACAGAGAAATACAAAATGTTGATGTAGATGCAATTCATGCTAGATCAGCTGAAAGAGCTGCTGAAGTTTGGAAATTTATGTAACAAAAAAATATAAGGTTAGAAATAATTTTGTTTCTAACCTTATATAAGATTTTTAAATAGGATTTTTAATTTTATTAATATTTTACATTATAATTACATATTTTTAGATTGTCTTTATAGTTTTATGTCAATTTATTAAAATTACAAAATGTAATTATGTAATAAATAGGGGGATAAAAGTGGATAAAGGAAAAAACACAAAAGTGAATCGCTATTTGTAATGGATAGTAATCCTAGTTTTGGTAAATGCCTACCAATTTCATTACAACATTTCCTAGCGATGATAGTAGGTAATACATTACCTTCAATAGTATTAGCAGGAACACTAGCTGCAGAACATGGTTTTACAGCAGATCAAAAGGTAGATTTAATCCAAGCAGGTATGTTTATAGCTGCAATAGCAACTTTCTTACAATTAATACCGGTACTTACAGTAGGAGCTAAATTACCGTTAATTATAGGGGTTTCCTTCTCATATATACCAGTACTTAATGATATAGGTAGAGTTTACGGAATAGAAGCGGTAATGGGGGCACAGTTAGCTGGTGCTGTAGCTGCCTTTATAGTAGGTATGTTAATAGGAAAAATTAGGAAATATTTCCCACCAATAGTATCAGGTACAGTAGTACTTACAATTGGGCTCTCCTTGTATTCTGTCGCGCTTAATTACATGGCCGGCGGAAATAATGTTGGTAGAACACCGGGAGTACAAGATGCGCCACCATTTGGTAACTGGAGATTTTGGGTTGTAGCACTAGTGACTTTAGCTGTTGTATTAATTTGTAATATGTTTGCTAAAGGATATTTGAAATTAGCTGCAATTTTAGTAGGTATAGTAGTAGGTTATATTGTTGCCTTATGTTTCGACATGTTTTTACCTGCAATGCATAATGAAGCAGGGGAAGTAATAAAAATGATTAACTTCGACACCCTTGCAACATCAAGGTGGCTCGATTTCCCAAGGATTATGCCATATAAATTAGAGTTTCCATTGGAAGCTGTAATTACTATGGTAGTAATGTTTATAGTAAATGCAGTGCAAGCAGTTGGAGATATATCTTCCACAACAATAGGTGGTTTGGATAGAGAGGCAACAGATAAGGAGATTTCCGGTGGAATTAAAGCTAACTCAGTAGCATCTGCAATAGGTTCTTTAATAGGTGCTTTACCTCCGGCAACTTATAGCCAAAACGTTGGTATAGTTGCAATGACTAAGGTAGTTAGTTTAAAGGTATTTAAAATAACAGCAGGACTTATTTTAGTAGCAGCATTTATTCCTAAATTTGGAGCTTTAATGCTTACAGTACCACAAGCGGTAATTGGGGGAGCTACAGTTTCCGTATTTGCTCAAATTACAATGAGTGGTATGAAATTAATAACTTCAGAAGAATTATCTATTAGAAACTCAACGATAGTTGGACTTGGAGTTGCATTAGGTATGGGAGTTACACAAATTAGTAAAGCGGCTTTCTCTACATTCCCAGACTGGTTTACAATGATATTTGTTTCTTCTCCGGTAATATTAGCTACAATAATAGTATTTACATTAAACTTAGTCTTACCTCAAAAAACATTAGCTGAGGAACAAGCTGAAAGAGAAGAAATGGAAAAATAAATATAAGAAAAGTCAACATTT
>NZ_JBASWB010000068.1:0-27568 GCF_049276255.1 Miniphocaeibacter sp. | reverse complement strand
ATATGAACTAAGTAAAAATAGAACAAGGGATAAGGTTAAAATTCATGAACTGCTTTCTATGACTGCCCCCTATTCCTTCCGTGGTTTTGGACAGAAGTTGGGAAAATTCATTAACAGTGAAAACTGGATAGAACATTGTCTTAGCATTTTAGGTTTAGGTGGAAATAATAGTGAATTTAAATATTCCGATGCCTCTGCCCATTTACTTTCCGGAATTATTACTAAAACGACTAGCTTAACTACCAGAGAATTTACAAACAAGTACCTTTGTTCTAAAATTTCCATGACTGAAATACCCGATGTGGAAATGAAGTCCTACAATATAAACGATATTTTATTTACCGATGAAAAAGGATGGCTAAAGGACAAACAAGGTCTTACAATCGGAGGTTGGGGATTAACCTTAACCTTAGAGGACATGGCAAAATTTGGACTGCTATATCTTAATAATGGTCTTTATAAGGGTGAGCAAATTATTTCAAAGGATTGGATAGAAAAAAGCACAAAAGATTACAGTAAGGATTATGGCTACCTTTGGTGGCTAAGAAATATAGAAAATTACAAGGCCTTTTACGCTATGGGAACAGGTGGCAATATTATTGCAGTAATTCCAAAATACGACCTGGTAATCGCTATAGCTTCTAAAGTTGTGCGAACTCCTTTAAGGGATAGATGGGATTTAATAGATAATTTTATTCTTCCCTATGTTGTTTAATATATTTTTTCCTATAATAATTTAAATTATTTGAAGTTTTTATAGCAAAAAATCCTTAGTGTTAAAAACACTAAGGATTTTTTTATCTTTTTATACGTCTGTACTATTACCTTGTTCTTCTCTATATAATTTATTGTCATAATACTTAATAAATGGAAGATAAATAATAAAAGCTACTATCACGCATATAAAGGCCAGAATTACCGCCTTAAAATCTCCACCTGTTCCAATAAAGGCACCTGTCCCCGCAGGTGATGGCCAAGGCATCTGTGCTATGATAGGTTTTACTATTTTTAATTTTGTTGCCCAATATCCTAAAGATGCTGTAGTTATTGGAGCTAAGAAAAATGGTACTGCCATAAAAGGATTGTAGACTATAGGCAATCCAAATATTATTGGCTCATTGATATTAAATATAGCAGGTCCTAATGAAGCTCTTCCTAACACTTTTAACTGTTCTGATCTAGCTAAAAAAGCAATAAAAATAGTCATTCCTAATGTAGCACCAGAACCTCCTAATACAACATATGTATTTTGAAATTCACCTGCAAATGGTATATTTGCACCTGCAGCATTTGCAGCCATATTTGATAATAACATAGGTTTTACTAATGCATCAACTATATTAGCCCCATGGATACCAACTAACCATAATGCATGTATTAAGAAGTATATTATAACTATACCTATCCATGTATCTGTTAGTTTTGTAACAAATCCAAAAGGTATTGCAATTATGTTAAATATATCTGTACCTAAAGCAACTAAAACTCCATTTATAATTAGTACTACAAAAGCAACTACAAATGTAGGTATTAATGCAGTAAATGCCCTTGATACTCCTTCAGGTACTGCATCTGGCATTTTTATTGTCCAATTTCTCTTAACACAAAAACGATAAACTAATACAGATATAACTCCCATAATAATAGCTGTAAAAATACCAGAAGTTCCTATTCTACTAACACCATCTCCAACCATTCTCCAACCATTTATAACATGTTCATCTTCTGTTACACTTTGTATTAGTGAAAATCTACCATCTACAAATACTAACTCAGGAATACACATAAAAAATGCAAATAATGATAATAACGCACCACTTACAGGATTTATATCTATATCTTCTTCGTCAGCATAAATTTTAGTTAATTCATAACCTATAACTATAGAAAAATATAATGCTAATATACCCATTGTTGCTTTATTTGCAACCATATACAAATCTTGTAGTCTAAAAACTGAAGAATCAAAAATTCCTTGTAATGCAGGAATTGTATCCGGTAGTATATTTAAAACCAAAAACATTGAACCTACAATAGTAAATGGAATACTAGCAACCCCTGCAGCCATTACGGCCCTTACCAATTTAAACTGCGCTATTTTAGCCATTGGACCCATGAATTTTTCCAAAAATCCTAAACCCTTACTCATAACTTCCTCCTTATTTTCTTATAGCTTTCTCATATTTTTTTATTCTTTCAAATTGCTTATCTTTATTTTTCTCTATAATATTTAATTTTTTTATTATCAAATAAGAAATAATAATACCTATTAATAGTCCTACCGAAACTAATAATCTTGTTTTTTGTGTAATCTTTAATATTGGAAAAATCTTTATAAATAAATTTGTCCATGATAATATAATTAATATTATATTTAAAAACAATTGTATTTTAAAATATAACTTTGTTCTTGGTAATTTATTGGTGTGATGACTATATAATTTTACATGTTCAAAAATTACAAAAACTAAAAATAAAATTAATATACAAGGTAATATAACCATAAATGATTTAGTTAAAAAAAGTGATATCAACCAATATACGTTTATAAAAAAGAAGAATGCAACTGTGTATCTAACTATTAAATACCTGTTAAAATACATGTTTTTTAAACTTAATTCCTTACCTTTTCTATCAATTATTCTCTTTTCTTTTTTGCTTAGCTTTTTTCTATTCACTCTCCAATTTTCCTACCTTTTGATATAGTACATTCATTTCAATTGCAACTTCTCTTAAAGCTATAGTAGTCATTAAATGATCTTGCGCATGTACCATTATTACATTCATATCAACTTCTTTACCTGCTGCAAAATCCTGTAATAATTTCGTTTGTGCTCTATGAGCCTGAAGAATTTCTTCATTTGCTTCCTCTAGTTTTTTATCAGCTTCTTCATAATTCCCTTCTCTCATAAGCTTGAAGCCCTCATGTATAATAGTTCTTGCTTGTCCACTATGAATTATTATTTCAAATGAAACAACTTCTGTATCATCTTCTGTCTTTTCAATTTTTTCTTCATGATTGTTATTTTCCATACTAAACTCCTTTATATAAATATAATTTTGAGTAGTTATTAAATACTATTTAATAACTACTCAGTAAATAAATTAGATGTTATTTTCAATAAGCTTAGCTAATTTTTCAACCCCCGTAGGTATAGGTACATAAGCATCAAATGGAATATTTACAATTTCTTTATTTGATTTTTTAGCCATAGTATTCAAACTATCATAATTCATTTTAGCTTGAGGACTTAATAAATATACATCATATTCATCTTTTTCAATTTGTTTTTTTCCTTCTCCTACAGAAGAAGCATCTACTTGAATTTCTTCTCCCTTATTTTTAAAATAATCTGTTGTTTTTTTTGCCATAACTGACGAAGACATTGCTCCTACGCAAATAATTACTGCTTTTTTCATATTATCCCTCCTAATATTATATTTTTAAATTAAAGATTTTCACCATTGGATTCTATTACTTCTTTATACCAATAGAATGAATCTTTTTTACTTCTTTTCAATGTACCTTTACCTTGGTTATCTTTATCAACATAAATAAATCCATATCTTTTTTCCATTTCACCAGTACCTGCAGAAACTAAATCTATAAATCCCCAAGGTGTATATCCTATTAAATTAACTCCATCTTCGATAACTGCTAATTTCATTTGTTCAATATGAGCTTTTAGATACTCTATTCTATAATCATCATGTATTGATCCGTCCTCTTCAACTTTATCGTAAGCACCAAAGCCATTTTCTACTATAAATAGCGGTAAATTATACATATCTGTAAACCAATTTAGTGAATATCTTAACCCTACAGGATCAATTTGCCATCCCCAATCACTAGCTTTTACATATTCATTTTTAACTATGTCTTTACTTTCATCATAGTCAAAAAATTTATTAGATTCTTTATGTTCTACAACTTTTGACATATAGTAACTAAAACCTATGTAATCAACCACACCATTTTCCAACTCTTCTTTATCTTTTTCAGTAAAATCTAATTTAATTCCTTTTCTATTTAAATATCTTAAAATATGATTTGGATAACTTCCATGAACATGAACATCTGTAAAATAATATCTTTTTTCCATTGCTTTTTGAGCCATTAATACATCTTCCGGTTTACATGTCTTTGGATATAAAGGAACCATTGCAATCATACATCCAATTTCAAAATCCGGATTAATTTTTTTACCTAATATAACTGCTCTCGCACTAGCAACTAACTCATAATGTGCTGCTTGGTACATTATAGCTTCTCTATTTTCTCCCTCTTTATAAACTATTCCAGAATTTGTAAATGGAGCAAAATCTTCATTAAAGTTTGCTTGATTATTAATTTCATTAAATGTCATCCAATACTTTACTTTATCCTTATATCTTTCAAAGCAAACCTTTGCAAAGCGTACAAAAAATTCTATGGTTTTTCTATTTCTAAAACCACCATATTCTATCACCAAATGGTAAGGCATTTCAAAATGAGATAATGTTACTATCGGTTCTATACCATTTTTTAAACATTCATCAAATAAATCGTCATAAAATTTCAATCCTTCATCATTTGGCTCTAACTCGTCACCTTTTGGAAAAATTCTAGTCCAAGCAATGGAAGTTCTAAAACACTTAAGTCCTAAATCGGCAAATAATGCTATGTCTTCTTTATATTTATGATAAAAATCTATAGCTTCATGATTTGGATAATTTTTCCCTGGTATAACTCCATCTGTAATTTCCCTAGGCTTATTAACGGAGCCTACAGTCATTACGTCTGCAACACTAATACCTTTTCCTCCTTCTTTCCAACCACCTTCTAATTGATGTGCTGCAACTGCACCTCCCCATAAAAAACCTTCTGGCAATTTATTTTTCATAATCTCCCCCTTATTTGCTGTAATCAACGATTGTACAGCTCGTTAATTTAGTAAAGTCATCTGATTAAAACTCCAAATACTAAGAATAAAACAAAATTTTACTATTTGTTATGCAAAGTCATCTTATGTATTTATAATTATATTATACATCTTTTCTATATAAAAATCATTAATTAAGATTATTATAATAAAAACTAAATATATTTTATATAATAGATTAAGTATATTCTATTGCTTAATAACAATAAATATAACAAAAAAAAGCATATAGAATATTCTATATGCCTTATTAATGTAAAAATTTTATGCTTTTCCTATTGAGCCGAAAATTTCCATTTTTTCTTTTACTGTATCTTTTATAGCTTGAGTTCCCGGTGCAAGTAATTTTCTAGGGTCAAAGCCTTTACCTTCTTTGTCCTTACCTGCTTCTATATATTTTCTAGTTGCAGCTGCAAATGCTAATTGACATTCTGTATTAACATTGATTTTAGAAACTCCTAATGTTATAGCTTCCTTTATCATATCTGTTGGTATTCCTGTACCACCGTGTAATACTAATGGTAATTTACCAACTTCTTTTTGTATTTCTGCTAAAACATCAAAGTTTAATCCTTGCCAATTTTCAGGATATACTCCATGAATGTTTCCAATTCCTGCTGCTAGAAAATCAATTCCTAAGTCAGCTATCATTTTACATTCTGCCGGGTCTGCAAATTCACCAGTACCAACAACACCGTCTTCTTCTCCACCTATTGAACCAACTTCTGCTTCAACAGATATTTCTTTACTGTGTGCAAGGTTAACAATATCTTTTGTTTTTTCAACATTTTCATCTATTGAATAATGTGAACCGTCAAACATTACTGAAGTAAAGCCAGCTTCTATTGCCTTTTTAGCTCCTTCGTATGAACCATGGTCTAAATGAATAGCTACAGGAACTGTTATTCCCATTTCTTCTACCATTCCTTCTACCATTTTTACTACGGTTTTATAACCTGTCATATATTTTCCAGCACCTTCAGATACTCCAAGTATTACCGGTGATTTTAATTCTTGTGCTGTTTCTAATATTGCTTTTGTCCATTCTAGGTTATTAATATTAAATTGACCTACTGCATAATGACCTTCTAAAGCTTTGTCTAACATTTCTTTTGCTGATACTAGCATTGATTAAATACCCCCTAAAATTAAATACGATTACCATATTATTATAAGTCTTAACATAAATATTATATCATAATTATATATTAATAAAAAACTATTCGTTATTTCTTTTTTTAGCAGCACCATATATTAAACCTGTTATAACTGCACCTATTAATACTGATGCTATAAATAATAAAGCTTTCATTGCTGAATCCATTACAGGAACAACGAATATTCCTCCATGAGGAGCTGGTGAGGATATTCCAAATAACTGTGTTAAACCACCTGCTACTGCTGAACCAACTATTGATGAACCTATAACTCTTAGAGGATCTGCCGCTGCAAAAGGTATTGCTCCCTCTGTTATAAATGATAGTCCAAGAAAATAATTAGTAAAACCCGATTGTTTTTCTTTTTCTGTAAATTTATTTCTAAAAAATATTGTAGATGCTAAAGCTATTCCTAATGGTGGAACCATTCCTCCAGCCATTGATGAGGCCATAAATGTTCCATCGCCTATTGTTGCAAGTACTCCTGTTGAAAATACATAAGAAGCCTTGTTTACCGGTCCTCCCATATCTACAGCCATCATTCCACCAAGTAATACTCCAAGTAAAACCTTATTTGTAGTTCCTAGTCCTTTTAAGAAAGTATTTACTGCATTATTAATAACTACGAATACAGGATTTACTGCTATATACATGACAAAACCCGTTAATAATAAACCTAATACAGGATAAATTAACATTGGTTTTAATCCTTCAAAGGATTTTGGCATTTTAGAAGTCATTTTTTTAAGTAATAGTATTGAATACCCTGCTACAAACCCTCCTACTAATGCTCCTAAAAAACCTGCTCCTGCTTGGTTTTCGGCTGCTTCAATAAAACTAAAACCACTGCTTGCCATAATACCTGCTACCATACCTGGCATTAATGCCGGTCTATCAGCAATACTATAGGCAATATAACCTGCTAATATTGGAAGTAGAAAATTAAAAGCATTTCCACCTAAAGTATTTAAAAATATAAATGGGGTTGATTGGTTTCCTAAGGTTCTTTCAAATAGGAAGGACAAGGCCATTAAGATTCCCCCACCTACTACAAATGGAAGCATATGGGAAACTCCGTTCATTATGTCCTTATAAATTCTACTACCTATTCCCTGATCTTTTTTACTGTCCTCATCTTCAGACTGTGACTGTGATTTTTTATATATTGGAATATTTCCTTCCAATATCTTATTTATTAATCTTTCCGGTTTGTTTATTGCTTCTGAAACAGGTGTTTCAATGACTTTCTTACCACTAAATCTATTCGTTTCTACTTTTGTGTCAGCAGATACAATTACTCCAATAGCCTTATTGATATCTTCTTTCGTTAATTTATTTTTAACACCATCCGAACCGTTTGTTTCTACCTTTATATTAACTCCTAATTTTTCAGCTTTTTCTTCCAAGGCTTCCTGTGCCATGTAAGTATGAGCTATACCTGTTGGACAAGCTGTTACTGCTACTATAAAAGGCTTATTCCTATCTTCTATTGTTTGTTCTGTTTTAGCTTTTTCTTCCTGTTCTTCATCAATAATCTTTAATACTTCTTCTGGAGTTTTTGCATTTTTTAACTTTTCGACAAAGTCCTCTTTAAGTATTAATTTTGATAATTTAGCCAATGTTTCTATATGGGTTTCATTCGCTCCTGCTGGTGCTGCAATCATAAAAAACAAATAGCTTAATTCCCCGTCTAAAGACTCAAAATCTAAACCATTGTCTGATTTTGCAAATACAACTGCAGGAGTATTTACTACTGAAGTCTTTGCATGAGGCATTGCTACACCTTTTCCCAAAGCAGTTGATGAAGCTTTCTCTCTATTCATTATTTCATTTTTAAATACTTCTTTATTTGAAATAATATTATATAAATATAATTGATCTATCATTTCATCTATAACTGATTCTTTTGTTGAAGATTTTAAATTCATTATTATTAAATCTTTTTTTAATAAATCTCTAATTTCCATAATAGCTCCTTTATTTTTTTATTAATGTAACTTTACTATACATTTCCTCTATAAATTTTCTACTACCTATATCTTCTGAAAAAGCTGTTGCTGTTCCAGATGCTACTGCCCACTTAAATGATTCTTCTACTGAAAGTTCGTTTTCTATACCAAATATAAAACCGCCTACCATAGAATCCCCTGCACCAACACTGTTTACTAATTTCCCTTTAATTGCCGGAGCGTATATCGACATGAATTTATTAACAAATACTGCTCCTTGTGCACCTAAAGAAACTATTACATTTTTAGCTCCTAGGTCTAATAGTTTTTTTCCATAAATAATTATTTCTTCAAGACTATTTACTTCTACATCAAATAAATCCTCTAGTTCTTTTTTATTTGGTTTAATTAAAAAAGGTTTGTACTTTAAAACCCTAAGTAACTTTTTTCCTGTAGTGTCAATAATAAACTGAATATTTTTTTTATTTAATTCAACTACTATTCTTTCATAGAAATCATTACTTAAAGAATTTGGAATACTGCCTGATAAAACAACTAAATCATCTTCTTTAATATTTTTAATTTTTCCAAAAAAATCATTTTCTTCTTCTGGTCTTATTTTCGGACCTTTTGCATTGATTTCCGTTTCTATTTTTGTTTTGAGTTTTACATTTATTCTTGAATCATCTTTTATTTTTGTAAAATCCGTTCCTATTCCTATTTCCTTTAAAGATTTTTCTATAAAATCTCCTGTAAATCCACCAACAAAACCTATATTATGTGAATTAATACCTAAATTGTTTAAAAGTTTCGATACCATAATTCCCTTTCCACCGGGAATTTTCATTTCATAATGAGACCTATTTGTTTCACCTTCTTTAAAGTTTAAAACTTTCACAATATAGTCAATAGAAGGATTTAATGTTGTTGTATAAATCATCTTAAGCTCCTAGTATTTTAGCTTTCTTCTTAATTTCATCACTTATCTTACCTATATCATTTGTTATAATAGTTCCTTGTCTTAGTTCTGCTATTTTAGAAAAATATACCTTTCCAAATTTAGTTTCATCTGCAAGAATATATGCTTTTAAGGAATTTTCTATTGCTTTGCTTTTAATACTGGCTTCTTCAATATCCGGTGTCGTTACACCATACTCAACATCTATTCCATTTGCTCCTATAAAGGCCTTGGAAAAATTAACTGTCTTTAAATTGTTTAAAGCAATAGAACCTACTAGAGCCTTTGTAGATTTTTTTATATGACCACCTATTAAATAGGAGTTAATATTATATTTCATTAGTTCTTCAAGATGCATTAGTCCGTTGCTGATACTAGCATTAATCAAATACCTCCTAATTAAATATAAAATAGTTAAATCCACTTATAACTATTAATAATTATATTGTATCATATATGAAAATTAATATAAAAAATATAAATCTTTATTATTTTAACCTATTAAAATTAAGAGTTTTTTTAGTTTTTATAAGTTATAATATTCAAATAATGCTTTTTCAGCTTCTGTGTTCCATAATCCATCATGTTTTTTACATATTTCATCTAAGATCTTAAAAATTTCCTCTTCTTTTCCTTTTTCTTCAAAGTCTTCAATTGCAGTTAAAGGCATTTCCAAATGAGTATATATTAATTTTTTCCCACCCGGTATATTGGGAAGATTCAACGTTGTATCTGCTGCGCTATCCAATCCACCTATATGTGTTATCATTACAGATGGTTTTATCACTCCTTTTGCTGATAAATCTAATGCTTCTTTTAAATCATCAGTATTTCCACCTGTAGTTCCCATTATATGAGTGCTTGTATAGTGTACATTGTATAAGTTCATATTTGCTACAAAATCCTTGTTTGTTGGTCCTGCAAAAAAATTTAAACAACCATCAAAAGCTAATATAGAGTCTCCAACTTCAGCTACTTCTTCATATGGAATATACACAAATACATCATCATAGCCATAACCATCAGTTATATCCATCAATTTTTTAATTTGTTCTTCCTTAGTCATTCCCTTTACATTTACATATATTAACTCTACACCTTTATTCTTAGCATTTTCTATTGACAAAACTCTTTTTGCTCTTTCTATTTTTTCATCATTTGTTGCAGTTACTACAATTCTTTTTGGTTTTTTATCTGTATATAAACCATAACTTACAGCTCCCAAACCCATTGGTCCTATTCCACCAAGAATTATTACATTTCCACCTTTTTTTATTCCCATCTCATGATCATAATTTTGTTTATTTGTATGATAATTAGCATGATATCCACCAATTATACAGCTCATTGGCTCTCCTAATGAAGCCTCAAAGTAACTTTCTCCATCATAGTTTAATAAACAACCTAATTCCATAACTTCTGGAGGAATTATACAATAAGTACAATCACCACCAAAAAACTCATATGAATAACCTGGTGAAGCTAAGCTGCCTTTATAATTTAATGCCGGTTGTTGAGCAAATTTTTGACCAGGTTTAAATTGATCTTGCCATTTTTTACCAACCTTAACTATATCTCCTGCAAATTCATGTCCTAATATAACCGGATTGGTATCAATATTTTGAGGAGCTCTCTTATGTTTTTTACCTTGTTTTACTAGCTTATAGGTAGACATACAAATACTATCTGTTACAACCTTTACTAATATTTCATCATCCTTTATTTCCGGTAATTCAAATTCTTCTAATCTAATATCATCGGCTCCATACATCCTTAAAGCTTTAGTTTTCATTTTCCCTCCAATTATTCTATAAAAGTATTATATAGTAAATCTACATCATCAGTAGAAACAAGAGTGTCTACAAATGATTTATCTGCAACCTTTATTGCTATCTTTGATAATATTCCTATATGTTCATCATCTACTCCTGCTATTCCTATTACTAAATAAGCTTTTTCTTCACCCCATAATATTCCTTCTCTAATAGTTATTACTACAATTCCTGATTCATTTATATATTCCTTAGAGTCATTAGTTCCATGTGGAATTGCTACTCCATTACCAATATTTGTACAAAATTCCTTTTCTTTTAATTTCATTCCTTCTTTATATTCTTTTTCTGTATATCCTTGTTTATAGAAAATATCTCCTATAAAATCAATAACTTCCTCGTTATTATTGAATTTTTTGTTTATGAATATATTTTCTTTTTTTAATAACTCCATTTTCCCTCCCAGTTTAAACTATTTATTTAGATGTTCTGCAATCTTATCGTATATATCATTAGATAAAAAGTTATCTACTGAAAAATGATAGGCTGTTGGAATTTGTTTGTAGGCTCTTTCTGTTAATGACTCATGAGTAATTACTATATCCGTATCTTCTGGTATATTAGGAATTGAATAATTTTTTACGATTATTCCTTCTATACCTTGATTTTTAATCTTATCATTTAATATTGATGCTCCCATTGCTGAACTTCCCATGCCTGCATCACACGCTACAACTATTTTCTTAATCTTATCAGCATCTATATCTTCTAATTTAGCTATAATATTCTTAACTTCTAACTTTTTATTATTTATTCCTTTACTTTCTTTTTTCATACTATCTTTTTGTGCTGTGGCAGTTTCTAGATCTATATCTTCTTTTTTACTTGATTTTAAAATAATTGAACCTATTATAAATGAAACAGCTATTGAAACAAGGATCCCCAATATTAACCCTATATAATCCGTTTTGGCTGAAACAGACAGTATTGCTATGATACTTCCAGGAGATGCCGGTGAAACTAATCCTACATTAAATAATTGGAATATAAATATTCCTGACATACTACCTGCAATTGCTGCTAAGATCATTATTGGTTTCATTAAAATATAAGGAAAGTATACTTCATGTATTCCCCCGAAGAAATGTATTATCGCAACTCCTGGTGCTGTTTGTTTAGCTGTTCCCTTTCCGAAAAAGGAATATGCTAATAGAATACCCAGTCCTGCCCCTGGATTTGCTTCTAATAAATACAATATCGACTTACCAAACTCTTGAACTTGAGCTGTTCCTATTGGTGTTAAAATTCCATGATTTACTGCATTGTTTAAGAATAATACTTTTGCCGGCTCTATGAATATACTAGTTAAAGGAATTAATTTTTTTGTTACTAAAAAATCTACTCCTGTGCTTAATATATTAGTTATTACTTGAATAATTGGTCCTATACCAAAAAATGCTACTAGTAATAATATAAAGCCTATTATACCTGCCGAAAAATTATTAATTAACATTTCAAATCCAGGTTTTATTTTTCCTTCAAATAATGAATCAAATTTTTTTATACAAAAAGCTCCTATTGGTCCCATTATCATAGCTCCTAAAAACATAGGTATGTCAGAACCTACTATAACTCCCATAGTAGCTATTGCCCCTACAACTCCTCCTCTTGTATCATAAAATATTTTACCTCCGGTATAACCAATTAATATAGGTAACAGATAGTTTAACATTGGTCCAATAATCGTTGCTATTTTTTCATTTGGCCACCACCCTGTTTCCAAAAATATAGCTGTAACTAAACCCCATGCAATAAATGCACCTATATTAGGCATAACCATTCCACTTAATGTACCACCAAATTTTTGAATACTGGCTTTAGCTTTATTTTCTTTTTTCATAATACTCTCCTTTACTCTCCACTATAAGCTTCTTTATCCACTAATAAGATCACATTTTCTTTTAATTTTAATACTGAAGCAGGAAATTCTAAGTCAACTACTTCTGTATTTATTAATTTTTTAACTGCATAATGTTTCCCCTTACCACTAGCCATAACTAAAATAACGTCTGCATTTGTTGCATCTGCTATTCCCATGCTCATAGCTTTTGTAGGTACTTCCTCCTCTGATTCAAAAAACCTTGAATTAGCCTCAATAGTTTCTTTCTTAAGATTTACTACAGATGTTCTTAAATTTAATTTGTTACTTGGTTCATTAAATGCTATATGTCCATTGTTTCCCATACCTAATACTTGTAAATTTCTTTTACCTATTTTGTCTAAAATCCTATTATATTCCTCTACAGATTTCTCTAACTCATTTTCTTTTGGCGTAGGAATAAAAATATTTTCTTTATTAATATCAACATGATTAAATAAATTATCAAACATAAATTTATGGTAACTATTATTATCATTGAAATCTATTCCAACATATTCATCTAAGTTTACGGATAATACATTTTTAAATGATATAACTTTATTTTCATACGCCTCAATTAAATATTCGTACATTTTCTTTGGTGTAGAACCGGTTGCTAATCCTATTTTGAACACATCCTTCTTTAACATTTCAGTTATTATAATATTTGCTCCTATTTTAGACATTTCGTTATAATCTTTACAAACAACTACTTTCATATCTTCTACTCTCCTATAAAAAATTTAATTTCACCTTACTATAAATGTCCTCTATAAATTCTCTATTACCTATATCCTCTGAAAAGGCCGTTGCTGTTCCGGAAGCTACTGCCCACTTAAAGGATTCTTCTACTGAAAGTTTGTTTTCTATACCAAATATAAAGCCCCCTACCATAGAATCGCCTGCACCAACACTATTTACTAATTTCCCTTTAATTACCGGAGTATATATTGACATGTCCTTATTAACAAACACCGCCCCCTTCGCACCTAATGAAACTATTACATTTTCAGCTCCTAGGTCCAATAGTTTCCTACCATAAACAATTATTTCTTCAATACTATTTACTTCTACATTAAATAATTCCTCTAGTTCTTTTTTATTTGGCTTAATTAAAAAAGGTTTATATTTTAAAACTTTAAGTAACTTTTTTCCTGTTGTATCAATAATAAATTGAATATTTTTTTTATTTAATTCAACTACTATTCTTTCATAGAAATCATTACTTAAAGAATTTGGAATACTTCCTGATAAAACAACTAGGTCATCTTCCTTAATATTTTTAATTTTTTCAAAAAAACTATTTTCTTCCTTTAATGTTATTTTAGGACCTTTTGCATTAATTTCCGTTTCCACATCTGTCTTTAGCTTTATATTTATTCTTGAATCATCTTTTATTTTTGTAAAATCTGTTCCTATTCCCATTTCCCTTAAAGATTTTTCTATAAAATCTCCTGTATTTCCACCAATAAAACCAATATTACGGGAATTAATTCCCAAATTATTTAAAAGTTTCGATACCATAATTCCCTTTCCACCAGGAATTTTTATTTCATAATATGACCTGTTTGTTTCTCCTTCTTTAAAATCTAAAACTTTTACTATATAGTCAATAGAAGGATTTAATGTTGTTGTATAAATCATCTTAGACTCCTAATATTTTAGCTTTCTTCTTAATTTCATCACTTACCTTACTTCTATCGTTTGTTATAATAGTTCCTTGGTCTAATTCTGCAATTTTAGAAAAGTAGACTTTCCCAAATTTAGATTCATCTGCAAGAATATACGCTTTTAAGGAATTTTCTATTGCCTTGATTTTAATGTTAGCTTCTTCTACATCTGGTGTTGTAAATCCGTATTTACTATCTATTCCATTTATTCCAATAAAAGCTTTTGAAAAATTAACAGCTTTTAAATTATTTAAAGCTATTGAACCAACTAAGGCCTTTGTTGATTTTTTTATATACCCACCTATTAAGTAAGAGTTAATATTATATTTCATTAGCTCTTCAAGATGCATTAGTCCATTAGTTACTACTGTAATATTTTTATCTTGTAAATATGGAATTAATTCAAATGTTGTTGTTCCGGCGTCTAAAAATATAAAGTCCTTTTCTTCTACTAATATTGAAGCTATTTTTGCTATTTGTTTCTTTTCTTTTATTCTTGAAACAAATTTTTCTTCTGCTGTGTCTTCTTTTACCTCTATTTTTTTAAGTACAGCTCCACCATGTACACGGTTTAATATTCCCTCTTCTTCTAAAACGTCTAAATCCCGTCTTATGGTAGCTTCACTAACATTTAATAATTTAATAAGTTCCTTGTTAGAAACTGTATTTTTTTCTTCTAGCTGTTCTATAATTAACTTTGCTCTTTCTTCAAATAACATTTTATCTACCTCTTTCTTAAAGTATACCATCATTTTCAATCATAATCAAGCATTAACTTTCATTTTTTTGAAAATAATCCATCATTTTCTTTCATTTTTAAATAATATTATATGGTATAATTTAATAAAATATTTATAGGGAGATTATTATGAATGATTTAGAAAGTATAAGAAAAGAAATTGATAAGGTAGATAGGGAAATTATTGCTTTATTTGAAAAGCGAATGGATCTTGTTAAATATGTTGTTGACTATAAAATAAAAAATAATATGGAAGTTTTAGATTCTAGTAGGGAAAACTTAATTATAGAAAAGAATAAAAACTTATTACAAAATAAAGAATATAGCCAATATTTAGTAACTTTTTTTAAATCATTAATGGATATTAGCAAGGACATGCAAAACAAAATTATAAAGGAAAATGTTGATGAATAATTTTATAGACAATATTGGGGTTTTTAATGTTACTAATAAATTAAATCCCAAGAGAAGATACCCTATTATTCTTGGTAGTTCTTCTCCTAGAAGAATTGAATTACTTAAAGAAATTACAAAGGATTTTAAAATTATTAAACCAAATATCAACGAAAAAAAAATTCTTTTACAATCCTTTAATGATAATATAAATTTAAGTTTTTTACAGGATTCATCTATTTCTTGTAGTGAAATTGCTTTGGAAAAAGCAAAAAATATATATGCAAACAATAAAGATTCCCTTATTATTTCTGCCGATACTATTGTTGTAACTGAAGACAAAATTCTAGGAAAGCCTAAGGATGAAGAAGATGCTTTCTTAACCTTAAAATCCCTTTTAGGAAAATTACATTATATTGCAACTTCTGTATGTATTTTTATAGATGAAAATAATTACGACTTATTTTATTCTGTGTCTGCAGTTAAATTTGTAGAGGAGACAGATTATTCTTTAAAATATATTAAGGAATATGTTAATTCTAAAGAACCTATGGATAAAGCCGGTTCTTACGGAGTGCAACAAGTTGGAACTTTTTTAGTAGATAGTGTTTACGGTGATTATTATAATATGGTTGGATTTCCAGTAGTTGAAATTAGAAGGAGAATAAATGAAAATTTTAGTTAGTTCTTGTTTGCTAGGTTGTAAATGCAGGTATGATGGTAGAGAGCAAAAAGTAAATATTTCTAATTTTATTTCCGATGATTTTTGCCTTATTCCCTTTTGTCCTGAACAAGCCGGTGGACTACCAACTCCTAGAATACCTTGTGAAATAGTTGGAGATAAAATTATAAACAAAAATGGTGAAGACAAGACCAAAGAATTTGTTAAGGGTGCTAATGAAGCCTTAAATTTATGTAACTTATTTAATATTAAATATGCAATTTTAAAGTCTAAAAGTCCTTCTTGTGGATTTGGAAAAATTTACGATGGAACTTTTTCAAATAATTTAATTAAGGGAAAGGGCATAACAGCAAATTTATTAAATAATAATGGAATAAAAATATTTAATGAAAATAATTTTGAAAATATAGTTACTTCAAAATAAAGTTACTTTCTAAGCAGGTTCAACCTGCTTTTTTAATTTGTTTTAATATTAAATTTATATTTTATATTAAAAATTTATCGAATATCTTATTTAATTGACAATGATTATCAATGAGTCTATAATAATATTTAGATATTAACTCATAAATTACACCCCTTGTAATTAAGATATCTAATTATGGATCCCCTTCCATAGTAGTAAGAAGCAGACTACCCCTAGTCTGCTTTTTTTATTTTCTAATAAATTAATTAAGAATATTAATTTTCCCTAAACAAAAACATATTATTTTTATATTCTTTTCTTCCTTATTTATTATATTAAAACTTAGTATATGAAATTTATATTTTATATTAAAAGCTTATCCAATTATTTATTTAATTGACAATGATTATCAATGAGTCTATAATAATACTTAGATATTAAATCATAAATTACACCCCTTGTAATTAAAATATCTAAATATGGATCCCCTATCCATAATAAACAAGAGGCAGACTACCCCTAGTCTGCCTTTTTATATTTTTAAATATTCATAATTTCTAAGGGGTCATTAATTATTTTATCTGCTCCATATTCTTCTAATTCTTCCCTCTTCCTAAATCCCCAAGTTACTCCAACTCCATAGACATCTGCATTTTTAGCTGTTAACATATCTGTCGATGTGTCTCCAAAATATGCTATTTCCTCTTTTCTCAAATCTAAATCCTTCATTAATTTTTCCATCATATATGGATTTGGTTTTCTTGGTGTATTTTCATCAAGTCCAATTATATAATCGAAATAATTTTTACCAAAATTATTTTCTAGAACATTTTTTGCTGCTTTTAAAGGTTTATTTGTACAAACTGCTATTTTTTTATTTTTTTCTTTTAAATATTTTAAAGACTCTCTTATTCCTTTATAAATTTCTGTATAATTATCATCTATACTGTTATAGCTATTTAAATAGTTTAAATGTAATTCTTTAATAATTTCTTCCTTTTCTTCCTTAGAATAAGTAAGATTATCCCTATCCACTATATATTTAATAGCTCTTTCTGTTAGTATTCTAGGACCATCTCCTACAAAATATTTAAATAATTCGACATCTGCCGGCTTGTATCCTAGTTTTTCTAATTCCTCATTAAAACAATCAGCTATTGTATTTAAACTGTCTATAATTGTTCCATCTAAATCAAAAACATACGCCTTATACATTTACTACCTTCCTTATTAATAGATATTCTATTTATATTCTAATTGAAACTACTTCTTAAAAAACCTACTTTTTTGTAAATACAAGTAAGTAGGTTTTTGTTTTCTATTATTTATTTTTAATTGTATATATACCTATTCCTATTGCTATTGGTAAATTTAATGAATCTACTTCACTACTTTGTTCTATTATAATTTTGTCAATATCTGCTCTATAATATTCTTTTCCTAAGCCTGAACCTTCATTTCCAAAAATTAATGAATATGGTTTTTCTATATTTGTCTTTAAAATATCCTTTGAATCCTCATCTAGTATAAAGGCATATTTTTTATTGTTAAACTTTTTAATATAGTCCTCTATGGTTTTAAAATATTCAAATCTTATTTTAAACAAGGCTCCCATACTTCCTCTTATTACCTTAGGATTGAAAATATCGCAACTATTACCAATTAAGACTAGGTCCTTAAGACCAAAGGCAACCATTGTTCTTATTATAGTTCCTAAATTACCCATATCACTTATATTATCCAGAACCAGATGATTGCCTTCTTTTATATTTTCAGCATATTTTTTTAAGACACCTGCTACATAAATATTCTTCTTGTTTCCTATTCTCTCTAATGTTCTAGGCTCAAAGGAAAAAGGGATTTTCTTTTCATTTAAAAGTGAAATTATTTTATCTAGTTCATTGAATTTTTCCGATAAAATAACCCTCTCCACCTTTTCTGGCCTACTGTTTATTAGTTCAAATGTTGGAAAAGGTCCTAATGTATAGGTATAATTAAATTCTTTTTTATATTGCTTTAATTTTTCCATAAATATTACTCACTAAAAGCCCACATTTTTTTAACTTCCTCTTTGAAGTCATCAAAATTCCATGTTTGTTCACTATTTTTCAAGTTATTTGGGTCATATATTTTCAAATTACCATTGTCATCATGTCCTACTATTAGCATGACATGGGAAATTGTAGTAAACGTACCAGGACCTACTGAAATTATTACTGGATTTCCCTTGTCTAATTCAGCCAATAAGGCTTCCTTGTCTATTTGTAATTCCTTAATATCTAAATTGTATTCTCTAGCAATAAAAGGATACAAATCCCATCCTGTTCCGTAATCACCAACATGGCCGTTATTAATTGAAATATCTGCAATTTCATCTGGGGTAATATTATATCCTGTTAATCCTGACAACATCATGGCTAATGAAGTTGGTGCACATCCAGCACTTCCAATTACTCCTGAGCCATATTCTTTATAACCCCATTTTTGATCCCATTGAATATAATAAGGATAGTCTACATCTTTATATATTTTGCTTGGATAATTAAATTTATATTTTATTGAAATATCGGCATATTTTGCAACAAAGTCAATGGTTTGTGGATTAGTACCTGCCATTTTCAGCAATTCTTCTGGGATTTTCTCGAAATTTTCCAAAATTACTGATGCATTCTCATTTGTTTTTTCCGCTTTTTCTATATTTGCTTTCCAACCTTCAACATCTGTTGCTTCTGAATACTCTACATCTATGTCAGTGTTTCTATTATTATTTTTTTCATCTTCGGTTCTATCGTAATCACTTGTTCCAATTAGTCTTGTAAATCTATCTTCGCTGTCATCACCATTACCTAAAGAAAAAAGATTTACTGCTAATAGTACCATAACTACAATAATTATAATTAGGAAAAGCCTGTTTCTCATTATTTGCCTTCTTCGTTTTTTATAAGCTTTCCCCGATAGCTTTTTTCTACTCATTAAGTCCTCCTTAGAATAATATTTTACTACATTTTCACAAATATTTCTTCTTTATGTAATAACTGTTAGAATAAAGCGAGTTATTGTAACAAAGTATTTGAAAAGGCCCTAGCTCATTAGTATAATTTAAGTAGACTATATATTTTTTATAAGGAGGGACATAGATGAGTATAAGTCAATCTGTAAGAAAAAAAGACCATCGTGCAAAAATTGATGGTAGTGCAAAGTATGTTGAAGACTTGTATATTGACGGAATGTTACATGCAAGAGTACTCCGTTCTAAATATGCTAAAGCAAAAATCTTAAATATTAAAACACCTAATTTACCGGAAGGTTATTATATTGTAGATAAAAATGATGTTCCCGGTATTAATGAAGTACATATGGTAGAAGATGACACTCCTGTTTTTGCTGACGGAATTGTAGAGTTTATTGGCGACCCTATTTTAATGGTAGTAGGACCAGATTTAAAAATAGTTGATAAATTACTAGATGAAATCGTTATTGACTATGAAGTTTTAACTCCGGTTTTAGATCCTGAAAAATCAGATACTGCTTTTTTTGAATATAGTTTTGGAAAAGGTGATGTTGAGGATGCCTTTTCTAAAGCAGATAAGGTTTATGAGGAAACCTTTAGAACCGGTTATCAAGAACAGGCATACTTGGAAGTTCAAGGTATGATTGGAGATTACCACGATGGAAAAGTTACTGTAAGAGGTTCTATGCAATGCCCTTACTATGTTCATGGTGCTGTTGCCAAAGCAATGGGACTAGAAGCAAGAAAGGTTCAAATAATTCAAGATGTAACCGGTGGTGGCTTTGGTGGTAAGGAAGATTATCCTTCTTTACTAGGCTGTCAATTAGCCGTTGCATCTTATAAAACAAAAAAACCTGTTAGATGTATTTTTGAAAGAAGAGAGGACATAGAGTTTACAACAAAAAGACATCCTTCTATTTCCAAATATAAGGTAGCTGTTAAAGATAGAAAAGTTACTGCTATGGATATAGATGTTATTTTTGATGGAGGTGCCTACACAACTTTGTCTGCTGTAGTTCTTCAAAGGGGATTAATGTGTTCTAACGGTGTTTATAATGTTCCAAATTTAAAAGTTCATGGTAAGGCTGTAAAGACCAACACAACACCTACTGGAGCCTATAGAGGTTTTGGAGCTCCCCAAACCTTCTTTGCTGTTGAAACTATAATGAACAGAATAGCTAGGGATTTAAACATTGATGAAATAGACTTTAAATTGGCAAATGTTGTAAAAGAAGGAGATTCTACATCTACTTCAGGAAAATTCCATTTCCATGTTCCACTACCTGAAATGATGGATAAAATACTAGAAAAATCAAATTATAGGAAAAAGAAAGAGGAATATAAAAACCAAACAGGTAGATACAGAAAAGGTATTGGTTTTTCATGGCATTTACACGGTGCCGGATTTACTGGTTCAGCTGAAAGGGATTTAATTAAAGCTGAAGTTAAATTATTAAAACATGCTAATAACAAGGTGGAAATCCTAGCTTCTAATGCCGATATTGGGCAAGGGCTTAAAACTACTTTTTCTAAAATAGTAGCTAATGAGTTAAATATTCCATATGAGGAAGTTTTAATTAACAATCCTGACACAGACCGAGTTCCTGACTCTGGTCCTACTGTAGCTTCACGCTCCCTTATGATTGTTGGAGAACTTTTAAGAAGGGCAGCTATTAAGTTAAGAAGTAATTGGATAGAAAATGAAGAACAGGTTATTACAGAAGCTTTTAAGGAGCCTGATTTTGTTATACCTTTTGATATTAATGTTTTCCAAGGAGATGCTTATCCAACCTATGCTTGGGGGGCACAAATTATTGAGCTAGAACTTGACACATTAACAGGTGCTCATAAAGTACTAGGTCTATGGTCCTCTTTTGATGTAGGTACTCCTATAGATATGAATATAGTTGTTGGACAAATGGAAGGTGGACTTCTACAAGGTATTGGCTATTCCCATATGGAAAACATGGATTATGACAATAAGGGTAGAATTAGAAATAATAGTTTCACTGACTATATAATTCCTACTGCTGCTGACATTCCATTTTTTGATGTTGATATGCATATTGTAGAATATCCATTAGGACCTTATGGTGCAAAAGGTGCTGGTGAACTTCCTTTAGTAGGAGTTGCCAGTGCATATATTGCTGCTGTTGAAGATGCAACTAAAGCAAATATAAACCACAATCCTATAAGTATGGAAGAAACCTTAGTAGCATTTAAGGAGGCAAAGTAATGAATAATAGTATTAAGTTTATTCTCGATGGAAAGAATGTTGAATATAATGGAAATCCTTCTGAAAGGCTACTAGATGTACTTCGTAATTATTTCCATTCCACCGGTGTAAAATGCGGTTGTAAAGAAGGCGAATGTGGTGCTTGTTCAGTTTTAATAGATGGGATTTTAGCAAATTCATGTATGTTAACTGTTGGTAGAATTGAAAACTGTGAAGTTATGACTATAGAAGGATTTAATAAAACTAAAAGGTTTGAAGTAATAGATAAAGCATACAGCTCTGTTGGTGCTGTACAATGTGGTTTTTGTATTCCAGGCATGGTACTGGCAACAGAATATCTACTAAGTCAAAATCCAAATCCAACAGAAGAAGAAATAAGAGATGGTATTTCTGGAAACCTATGTCGTTGTACAGGTTATAATGCTATTGTAAGAGCAATAGGTATTGCTGCTAAGGAAGGTGAAGGATTATGGTAAAAAACTATACACCTACATCATTAAATGAAGCATTGGAATTAATGGAAAATAATGACTTAGTTCCCTTTGCTGGTGGTACAGATTTAATGGTAAAAAATAATGAAGCATTAAACTATATTTACCTCTATAAAATACCTGAGTTGAAGAAAATATATGTAGAAGATTCCTATTTAAAATTAGGAGCTGCTTGTACTTTTACTGAATTAATTAACAACAAGCTAATACCTGAAATATTAAGAGATGCCTTAAAGAAAATTGCTGCACCGGCAATTAGAAATTTCGGAACAATTGGTGGAAATATTGGAAATGGCTCCTCTAAAGCAGACTCTGTTTTAATATTTATGGTTTTAGATTCATATATTAAAGTACAGTCTAGGAACAATGAAAGAGTAATTCCTATTAAAGATTTTTATAAGGGTAATAAAAAACTAGACTTAAATAAAGACGAGTTAATTACAGAAATCTGGTTACCTGAAAGAGAATATACAAATTATCTCTATGAAAAAGTTGGTGCAAGACAGGCTTTAGCAATTTCAAGAGTTGATTTTGCAGGAATAATAGATATTGAAGACAATATTATTAAACACCTTGCAGTAGCTATTGGTGCTATTGAAGATTTAATAATAAGAAGACCAGATATTGATAGTATCTTAATTGGTAAAACCATTGAAGAGGCTAAGTCTTTAAAGGAAGAATACTTAAATAAATATAAGGAAGCTATTAATCCTAGAGCCGGAAGAGTTTCAATAGAATACAGAAAAGATGTTTCTATGAATTTTTTAAATTACTTTTTAGAATCTAAGGGAATTTAATATAGTAAAAAATGTCCTATAAACTTTTTTAAAGTTTGTAGGACATTTTATTTTTAGTAAATCTATTAATCCCAATTTTTTATTTCGTGAGTTTTCACAATTAATTATAAATTTCTACTATATATTTTCATTAAAACCATAGTTAAAAATTGCAATAAATTAATTAATAATAAAATAAATAAAAATAATTCTATTCCAAGTATAATACCATTAAGCTTAAATATTGCTAGTTTTACTACAAAGTAAATTGAAATTAGCAATAGTATTATTAATATAAATAATATTATTGAATTTTTTATTAGTTTTTTTATTATTTTTAAAATATCTTCCTTTTCTCTATTATAGAAAATAAGATTATAATAAATAAAATTTGCAACAACTATAAAAATTCCTGTTAATAATACAAGAAATACCCTATTACTATCATAGGCTTTTAAACCAGTATTGAAAATATTATTATAAAATAAATAGCATAATAAACCTACTGCTATACTTAATATTCCAGGTATTAAATATAATTTTACACTTAAATATACTCTTTTATTTTTCATTTTATACTCCAAAATTTATATTTCTATATATTAATACGAATATAAACCTGGAAATGTTACAAAATGTAATAACTCGGTATTAATTTTATACTATTTATAAATTACTACTAAATATTATATAAGGTGTCATAGTTTATTTGTTTATTAAATAACTCTTTAAATTTATTATAATCCCCTTTACCTTCAGCCATAGCCCACATTAATTTAACAACTGTTGCTTCAATTGTCATATCAAAGGATTCTAAAATACTAAGTTCTCCCTTTAATCTTTGTCCAACTTCATAAACCATTAGGTCTGAACCTTCCATTGGAACTTGTGTTGTTATTACAATAATTTTATTGCCAGAGTATTTTTTAGATAATTTAATAAACTTATCAAATATATGTTTTGGTATTCCACCAACTCCATAGGACTCAATAATTATACAGGTATAATGTTCAAAAATAAAATCTAAAATATCCCCTTCTATTGTTGGTATTAACTTTAATAAAAATACAGAATTATTTAATTCATAGTAAAAGTTTGGTTTTTCTTGTTTTTCCTCATTTTGAATAAATCTTATAATTTTATTATCTTGAATTGTTGCTAATACAGGGTAATTCAAACTGGAAAAGGCATCATAACTCTTGGTTTTTTCCTTTCTTCCCCTTGTTCCGGCAATTACCTTGCCATTAAAAACAATTACAACATTATTGGACTTTTCACTACTAGCATAGGTTATACTGTTGACTAAATTCATTTTAGCATCTGTTATTTCATTGCTTATAGATTTTTGTGCTCCAGTAATTACAATAGGCTTTCTAGAGTTTTGTATTAAATAGGAAAGTGCCGCCGCAGTATAGGCTAGGGTATCAGTTCCATGAGTTACTACAAATCCATCATAATCTTCATAGTGTTTCTCAATTGTTTTAGTTATTAAAATCCAATTTTCCACCCTAATATCTGTACTATCTATGTTTAATAAATCCAGTGTATCAATTTCTACACCTTCAAGTTTTATATTAAGGTATTCCAATAGCTGGGTTGAACTAATTCCCGGTACTAGTCCATTTTCTGTTTTTATTGAAGCTATTGTTCCACCAGTAGAAATTATTAATACTCTTTTCATATTCTCCCTTTATTCCTCACTAAAATTCAATTTTTTTAGGAACTCGTTTTTCAAAAACATAGATTCCAGTAAACCCTAAATCCTGTAACATATTGCAAGCCTTATAAACCCCTTCTCCAATATCTTCTTTTCTATGGGCATCAGAACCTATAGTTATGATTTCTCCACCTAGTTCCCTATACCATTTTAACACTTCTTTTTTTGGATGCATATAGTTAAGACCTGCCCTTATTCCAGCAGTATTTACTTCTATTCCCTTATTGTTTTTAATAAGAAATTTTAAAATTTCCTCAATAATATCTTTATACTCAACTATATTCGGTATTGTTTTACTACTTGGAGCGTATCTGTCAATATAGTCAATATGTCCAAGGACATCAAAGTTTTTCGTATTTTCTACAGCCTTTAACATTTCTGTGTAATATAATTCATATAAATCCTTTGGAGGATATTTATAAAATAATCTATCTAAAACAATATCCTGTTCCTTTAGTGAATGAATAGAGCCAATAATAAAATCAAAGTCAAATTGTCCTGTTATTTCATCGTTTTTCTTTGCTGTTACTTTTTGAATTCCAACTTCAATTCCGTAAAGTACTTTTATTTGGTCCTTATATTTTTCTTTTAATATTTTTACCTTTTCAAAATAAGCAGGTATATCTATACCATCTTCGTAGTTGTCTGTAACTTTTACTAAATCCATATGGTCTGTTATAGCAATATATTTAAGGTTTTTATCTATTGCAGCCTTAATATTTTCTTCAATTGGTGTTTTTGAGTCAAAAGAAAACTCTGAATGGTTGTGTAAATCTATCATACTTCCTCCTATATTTAATCTATATTATAATTATACAATACTTATGTTAAATTAATTTAAACAAATAATTTTTGTATAAAATTTTCTAAAATGGCATAAAAAAAGACCATTCATAAGAATGGCCATTAATTTTACCAAACAGGTATAGTTAAATATTTATATTTGTCTATTTTTCCTATTCCAACTTTTGCAAATATTTCTTTTAATTTTCTACAAACTTCACCTTCGTGACCTGTTCCAATTCTTCTGTCATCTGCTTCTACTACTGCTGTAACCTCCATAGCAGTACCAGAGAAAAATACTTCTTGGCTGTTGTATAATTCAGTTCTTGCTACAGATCTTTCAACAACTTCCATTCCCAATTCCTCTTTTGCTAGTTTCATAACTAAAGCTCTAGTTATTCCCTCTAAAATATCATCTGAAGGTGGAGGTGTTATAAGCTTGTCATTTTTAACAAAGAAAATATTTTCTCCCGGTCCTTCACAAACAAAACCTGTATTTGTTAAAAATATTGCTTCGTCATATCCCTTACTTATTACCTCTAAACCTGCTAAAGCTGAATTTAAATATCCTGCTGTAGCCTTTGTTCTTGGTGGTAGAGAAGTGTCTGAAATTCTTCTCCAACTGGAAACTGCTACTCTTAATTCATCCTTTCCGGAATATGAATCAAGTGGTTGTGTATATATAACAATTCTGTCATCCATTTCCATTAAAGATGGTTTTAAAGTTTCAGCTCCTTTATATACAACTGGTCTTATATATGTAGTTGTTTTACAATTATTAGCTTTTAATAATTCAACTGTATAATCACATAATTCTTCAGAAGTATAAGGAATTCGCATATTTAAACATTTACAAGATTCTAAAAGTCTGTCATAATGTTCCTTCATACAAAAACCATATAATTGCTCTTCTTCATCATCCCAATAAGCTCTTATTCCTTCAAAGCAAGCTAAACCATAATTAAAAGCCTTAGATCTTATACTTATACTTACTGAAGACTCATCTACTATTTCTCCTTGATAAAATACCTTTTGTGTCATATAATCCTCCTAGTTCCTTTAGCATATTAAATTATTATGATTAATATCATATAACTTTTTCATATCTTTTGCAAGAATATAAAAAATTCTATATTATTATTATACATCATGTTGGCTATTCTTTTTTATATAAACTATTAAGAATTTAAGAATATTAGTAATAAATGATTATTCTTTACTATAGTTTTATATATAAGTATATATATTTGTTTAGTAATATACTAAAATTTGATATAATATTAAAGAATAGAATTATTTTTATTACAACCTGGAGGTATATATGAAAATTATAAAGGGATATATATCTGAAATATTATTTAGGACAAAAAGAAATTTACTACAGTATATTCTATCATTAATTATTCTTGCATTAATTATGACCCTAACCGCATTTATAGGATTAAAAATTATAGGTATACAAGATACTTTATTAAAATCTTTTTTAGTTGGATTAGTTAGCGTTTTTCCTGCAATAGGCTCAGGGCTAATAATGATTCCCTGGATAATAGTAAGATTAATAACTAAAAACATAGCATTAGCCGGTCAACTTGCAATCGTCTACATAATATTAATAATAGTTAAGCAAGTATTAGAACCCTATATTAATGGAAGTAAGTATAGTATTAGACCATTAATAACCGTTGCAATTTTTCTAATTGGATATATATTTGGCAGATTAACAGGAGCAATTATTACATCATTTTTATTATTGATTATTGCCACACTATTTGAAGTTTTAGATATTCAAAATTATGCAAGATGGGCCAAGAGAAGAAAACGGAAGGAAGGGAAACTTTAATTTATTACTACAGCAAAAATGGTTCTATAATTTATAGTGTTGATGGAAATAAATCCATTAGCACTATTTTTTATTGGAATATAAAAGAATAGACAAATTATTCACTTTTCCTATAAAATATATGCTACCACACAAAATATAAAGGA
>NZ_JBASWB010000067.1:0-55589 GCF_049276255.1 Miniphocaeibacter sp. | reverse complement strand
TTCTTAATTTTACACCGAAAATTATTGTTTTGGTTGTACTTTTTCTCAAAGTTTTTTACACTTTTCTTTTGTCTAGGTTCTTGTTGCACTCTTGTGACAACTTTTTAAGTATACCATAGGGTATTTCTTTTTGTCAACACCTTTTTGTTTTTTTGTTTTCAATTAAAAAGGCACTTCATTTGAGTGCCTATTTATATTATCAAGTATTTTTAATATTGTCAAATCTTTTTTTACTTATTTTTAACTTTTCTTTAATATTTTGTTATTTTTAATAACATTTTAATATTATTAATTTATTTCTTCTTAATTTATACCTATTTTTCTTATTTAAGATATTTTATATATTCCTCATAACCTTCTTTTTCCATTGTATTTAATGGAATAAATTTTAAACTTGCTGAATTAATACAATATCTTAGCCCACCTTTTTCTTTTGGTCCATCGTTAAACACATGTCCTAGATGACTATCTCCTACTCTACTTCTTACTTCTATTCTTTCAGTTCTTAATTTATTGTCTTTTCTATATTGGATAACTTCCTCATCTATAGGCTTGGTGAAAGAGGGCCAACCACAACCGGCATTATATTTATCTGTAGATAGAAATAGTGGTTCCCCTGTTACAATATCAACATAAATACCCTTTTGAAAGTTATCATTATAGATGTTGTTATATGGTTTTTCTGTCATTTCTTTTTGTGTTACTAAATATTGTTCTTCTGTTAATCTATTTTTAATTTCTTCCTTATTGGGTTTACTGTAATTATTTTCATCTACTTCTGGCTTTTCATTTTCAAATTCTTCCATGTTAATATGACAATAGCCTAAAGGATTTTTCCTTAAATACTCCTGATGATATTCTTCAGCCTTAATAAAGTTTTTTATTTTTTCTACTTCAACTACTATTTCCTTACTATATCTATTAGCTACTTCATCAATATAATCCAATATTATTTTCTTATCTTCTTCTTTTTCATAGTATATTCCACTTCTATATTGTAAACCTACATCATTTCCTTGTTTATTTAAACTTGTAGGATCAATTATCTTAAAGAACTTTATTAGTAAGTTTTTTAAATCTATTATATTACGGTCATATATGATCTTTACTGTTTCACTGTGTTTTGTTTCTTTTAATCTATAATAATTGGTTTCTTCACCTATACCATTAGCATAGCCAACTTCTGTATATTCAACTCCTAGTATTCTTTTAAAATATTCTTCAACACCCCAAAAACATCCACCGGCTAAATATATTGTTTTATAATTATTACTACTATAATCTTTTTTTATTAGCATTTTTTACCTCTTAAATTTTCTACTTTTCATTCTTACCCTGTTTATAGATTTGGAAAATATTGTTGAAAGCACTATTCCTAGTGCCAATGCTGTTGCACAAATTAATGTATCTAAGGCATTTGATAAGACTGCATCTAAATTTTGCATTGCTAGTCCTTGCATTGTTCTAAACATTGCAAGACCTGGAACCTGTGGGATTAAACTAGGCACTAAATATACCGTTGCTGGAAACTTAAATATTCTAGCCAATAATTCTGCCATAATCCCTATTATAAAGGAACTTATAACCAAAGGGACAAATTTAGTGTCTAGTTTCCCAAAGAATATGTAATAAATAAACATTCCTATAAACCCTGTAATAAAGTTACCAATTATAGATTTTTTAGGAGAATTAAAAAATAGTCCATAAAATACAGATGAAGCACCTGCACTTATTGATTTTAATAAAATCATATACTTACCTCTAATAATAAAAATATAAAACTAAACTAACTCCTAAAGCCATACCTGCTGCAACTAAAATAGATTGCATTATTCCGTACATTCCCGACAATACATCTCCACTCATAAAGTCCCTTACTGAGTTGGTAAAATATATTCCAGGCAACAAGGGAATTATTGCTCCAGTTATTACAATATCTACATTGGTACCAATTCCTAAACTAATTCCTAGTACTGCTACTAGAGCAGCAGCAAAAGCACCTGCAATATTATTGAAAAAAAAGGAAAAACTAATTTCTGCAACTTTAAATAAGACTAAAATCCCTGCAAAACCAGCAAACAAAGTAACTATAAAATCTTCCCAGTTTCCACCAAAATTAAATATAAGTGCTGCAGCCCCTAGGCTACCAAATATTAAATAATTCTTTAAAGACTGATAGTTACTATATCCAATATCTTTAACAATTTGTGCTCCTTCACAAATACCATATTCTCCCTTTACAAATTTTCTAGAAAAATCATTTATTCTGGATATTTTACTTAAATCAAAGGAATATGAGTTTATTCTCCTCATAGTAATAATATCTTCGTCTTCATAATTAAAGGATACCATTACCATATTATAAGTTGCATATATATTTATATTTTTTATTTCTTTATATACACCGCACATTCTAGCTATTGTATCTTCTACTCTATAGATTTCAGCACCATTTTGAACTAATACTTGGGCAGTACTTACTAATAGAATTGAAAAATCCTTAGCTTCTTTATGGGTTTTTATTGTAATCTCTTTACTATTTTCCATACTGGAATTATATCATAGTATAACAAAAAAAAGACAATATATTGTCTTTTTCGTAAAAATTATTTAGCTTGTTCCACTGCATTTCTTACAGCTTCAATAATCCCTTTACTGGTTTCTGTTGCACCAGTTATTGTATCAACATCATATGAGTTTTTCTTTATTATCTCTTCTTTTATTTTTTCATAACAGGCTTCAACAAATTCTATATTGTCCTCATATTCAACTAATTCCACATCGGAAATTTCACCTTCTGAATTAATTGTAACTGAAACTTTTAAATCCCCATTTCGTCCTTTTCCTGTAGCCTCATAAGTTCCAGCCTTATTTACCCTACTACAAGAAGTAAAAAACAATAATGAGCCAATTAAAATACATGTTAAAATTTTTTTCATTTTCTCTTACCTCGAAGATTATATTATCAACTTATAATCTTTGTGTCAATTTCTAATAAATAGGGTATATTACATTTTGGAGGTGTTTGCAAATGCAATTAAAAATTAATAGTAATATTGATAATGCATTAGAAGTATATATTATTGACAATGATTTTGATGTTGAAAAAATTAAACCAAGTTTAAAAAAAGTATTAGAAGAAACAAATTATTTTGAAAGTGACAGATTCAAGATCTTCTACTATATTAATGAATTTGAAAAAATATATTTAGTAAATTTAGGAGACTCTAAAGATCTTTTATTAAATGATATACGTCATCTTGGTTTCAAAATTGCTAATGATTTAAAAAGCAAAAATTATTCTGATATAAATATTAATTATTTTGAAGTTGATTATTTCGAAAGTAATATATTTATTCCAGCCTTAATTGAAGGATTTTTACAATCTAATTATAGTTTTGATACCTACAAAACAAAAAAAGACAAAAAATTTGATTTTAATATTAATATTAAATTACCTAACAATGCTGAACTAAACGAAAGTTTTCTTACAGAAGTAAAAAATATTATTGAAGGTATAAATATAACAAGAGAATTGGTAAATACTCCTTCTATTGATTTATATCCTGAAACCCTAGCCCAAAAAGCAAAGGAAATATTAGAACCCTTAGGTATTAAAGTTACAATTTATAATAAAAAAGAAATTGAAGACATGAATATGCAGGCTTTTCTAGCTGTTGCAAAAGGCTCTTCAAAAGAACCAAAATTTATTAAATTAGAATACTCTCCTGTTAAAGACAAGAACAGTCAGTTAATAGCTTTAGTAGGTAAGGGATTAACCTATGATTCTGGTGGATATGCTATAAAAAACCCTGAAGGAATGGCTACAATGATGGGTGATATGGCAGGTTCTGCTACTGTTATTGGTACTATGTATTCTTTAGCAAAAAACAATGTTAAGCAAAATGTAGTTGGTTTAATTGCAGCTTGTGAAAATATGATTTCCGGAAATGCCTATAAAAACGGAGATATTATTAGTTCAATGAAGGGAACTACAATAGAAGTAAAGAACACAGATGCAGAAGGTCGTTTAACCTTAGCTGACGCCTTATATTATGCTGCAACTAAAACAGAAGCTAACACCATTGTGGATTTAGCAACTTTAACCGGCGCTTGTATTGTTGCCTTAGGCGAAGTTACAACAGGCATAATAACAAATAGTGACAATGTTTATAATAAAATTCAAGAAGCTTCAGAAAAATCTGGAGAATATGTTTGGAAATTACCATCTTTTAAAGAAACTAGGGATTTGTTAAAGAGTAAAATAGCAGATCTTACTAATTCTACTGGACCATTTGGTGGTGCTATTACTGCTGGTTTATTCTTAGAAGAATTTGTTGAAGGTAAGAATTGGGCTCATATGGATATAGCTGGTCCATCTTATACAACTAAACCATATAGTTATATTCCTTACGGCGCTACAGGTATTCCTGTAAAAACTTTATATAATTTTGTAAAAGATTTTTAATAATATATTTAATATATGTCCAGAGTAGAATTCTACTCTGGATTTTTTGTTTTTAAAATTATAATTTCATAGATTACTTTTTTTCTCTTTTATAGTTTAATAGCTTTTCTATCTACTGATTTCCCCAGTTTTAAGTTACTATCCTATTTCTAAATTAGGACTTTATATCCTTTGTAGGTATTACAGAGAAATTTTCCTAGTACTTTCTCTATAAGGTAATTCTAGCACTATTAATAAATTATAAATTCAAAGGGATTCATTCCTAAAATAGAAATGAATCCCTTTATTAAAAGAATTTTAAATTATTTTTTAACTACTTTTTTCTTCTTAACATAAGCTGTATCATCCATTGGTAATTTAGTTCTTAATACACCATCCATTGCATAATAAGCTCCTTGAGCAGCTGGTGCTGTAGGTATAGTTGCTATTTCACCAATACCTTTTGAACCGTAAGCAAATGGTAGCAACTCGTCTTTTTCTACATAAATCGCATTAATATGTGGTATATCTGTTGCTCTCATAAGTCCTAATGTACCAAATTTAGCTTGTGGAACACAATCTTTTAATGGGAAATCCTCTGTTAAGGCATAGCCTAATCCCATTAATACTCCACCTTCTATTTGACCTTGAATTGAAATTGGATTAACTACTTTTCCAGAGTCATGGGCAGCGTGAACCTCTTTAACTTTTCCGTCATCGTCTAATATTACAACATGTGTTGCAAAACCGTAAGCAACGTGACTTACAGGATTTGGTTTATCGGCACCTAACTTATCTGTTGGCTCAAAGAATTCTGCATAGTATTCTTTTCCTTCTAATTTAGATAAATCTCCACCTGCTGCATCTAGGTCTGCTTTTAAATCTTCTGAAGCCATACGAACTGCTTCACCTGTAATTAAAGTTTGACGAGAACCTGAAGTAGTTCCTGAATCCGGTGCTATTTCAGAGTTACATCCCATGTATTTTATTCTTTCTAAACCTATATTTAATGTCTCAGATATCATTTGTAGGAATACTGTAAAACATCCCTGTCCAATTTCAGAAGCTGCTGTATATAATTGAACAATTCCATCATGAACTTCTATTCTAGCTCTACCTTTGTCTGGCAAACCTACTCCTACTCCAGAGTTTTTCATAGCACATGCAATACCTGCACGACCAGGGTTAGCTTCATAAACATCCTTTACTGCTTCTAAAGTTTCTTTTAAAGCTGTTGAAACGTCTGCAATTTGACCATTTGGTAATACTTTTCCTGGTTCTATAGCATTACGGTAACGAATTTCCCAAGGGGAAATACCTACTTTTTCCGCCAATAGGTTTATATTTGATTCAAGGGCAAATTCACTTTGACAAACTCCAAAACCACGGAAAGCTCCTGCCGGTGGATTGTTTGTATAATAGCCATAACCTCTAATGTCTGTATTTTGATAGGTGTAAGGTCCAACTGAATGTGTACAAGCTCTTTCTAAAACTGGTCCACATAGAGAAGCATAGGCTCCTGTATCAAAGTAAATATCACAATCTAAGGCTGTAAATATTCCATTTTCGTCACAGCCTAAGGTAAATGTTCCCTCCATAGCATGTCTTTTTGGATGGAAATTAATGGACTCTTGCCTAGTTAATTTAACCTTTACTGGTTTTTGTAATTTATTTGCTGCAAGACAAGCAAGATGTTGTACAGAAACATCCTCCTTACCACCAAAACCTCCACCTACTAATTTATTTTCAACAACTATTTTATCTTCATCCCAACCAAACATTATAGCTATTTCTTTTCTTGTATCATAAACTCCTTGGTCAGATGTATATACTTTTACACCATCTTTATAAGGAAAAGCTACAGCACATTCAGGTTCTAAGAAGGCATGCTCAGTAAATGGCGTACTATAGGATTGTGTTACTACGTATTTAGATTCAGCTAAAGCTTTTTTAGCATCTCCTCTAGTAACATGTCTTTGTTGACATAAGTTACCATTTTCATGAAGCTTAGGTGCGTCTTCTGCCATTGCCTCTTTTATATTTCTTACAGGTTCTAATTCTTCATATTTTATTTTTACCATGGCCTTAGCCTTGTTCATTATTTCTTCAGTTTCTGCAACTACCATACAAATTGCATCTCCAACTGATCTAGAAATATCGCCTTTAGCTATAAATACATCCCAATCCTGTTGTATATGGCCAACCTTATTATTTGGTACATCTTCTGCTGTTAATACATCTACTACACCTGGAAGTGCTAAGGCTTTACTTGCATCAATATCTAAGATTCTTGCTCTTGGATATTTAGACCTTATTGCTGAAGCGTGTAACATACCATCCATTACAACATCATCACAGTATTCACCGGTACCTAAAACTTTTTCTCTTACGTCTATTCTAAAAGCTTTTTCTCCTACTCCGTATTCTTCGCCTTTTTCTAAATCATCTATTTTTTCATCTCCACGAAGAATAGCAGCAGCTAAATCAATTCCCTCTATTATTTTCTTGTATCCTGTACAACGGCAGATATTTCCTCTAATTGCTTTTTTAATATCTTCTTCTGTTGGATTTGGATTTTGATCTATTAATGCTTTTCCAGCTATAACCATACCTGGTATACAGAAACCACATTGTACAGATCCCTTAACTCCAAAGGCATATACAAAAGCTTCTTTTTCCTTTTCAGATAATCCTTCTACTGTTGTAATATTTTTCCCATGAGCTCTACTTGTTTTAAGTACACAAGCTCTCATAGATTTACCATCTACAATAACTGAACAAGTTCCACATGCCCCTTCACTACAACCATCTTTGACAGAAAATAAACCTAATTCATTTCTAAGATATGTAAGTAGTGGGATATCCTTTTCTGTTTCACACGTTTTCCCATTAACCGTAAAAACATACTTTTCCATTATAAATTACACCTCTACATTTTATTTTATATTTTTCTCTATAATATTTTAATTCCCATATGTATTAATTAAAATATGCCTACTTTTCCTAAACAAAATGAAATATTCCATAACCCCTTTATGTTTTACAAAATATATCGTATAATGATAATAACCATACTTTTGTTTATAATTCTAAATATAGTTTAACAATAATTCCAAATATTTACAATAGCTAAAAAAACCTTTTCAGACCTGCTATCTTTTGTTTTTCAATGTTATAAATATATTGTGGAATTATTTTTATAAATATAAAATCTCAGCTAAGCAGTTAAAATCCATATATAACAGATCTTTATTTTCTTCCGTATTTTTATGGAGCATTCTATAATAAAATATCGCCTTCTTTTTCAACATAATGTTTTCTTATGTAAAAATCTAAAATTCTTTTTTATAAAACAATTTTATAGGATTATTATTTCTCTAGCTAAGTCTTTAATCCCAAGGATTAAATCATAATCTAACAGATTTATCTTTAATATAACTTTATAATAAAGGCTCTATAATTAATTATTATTTCCAAATAAAAAGACCTTAGAAAATTCTAAGGCCATTTCTTTTCTTCATATGATTTTAAAATTACTTCAACAGGTTTTCTAGCTTCATATCCAGTAACTAATGGTTGAGTGTCATTATTTACTGCATCAATAAAATCTTTATATAATGGAGTATGTCCATTGCCATAAACATTTTCTACTTTTCCTGAATCTAAATCATCTGCTTTTTCATTCTCGTCTTCAAAGTTCCAAGTTTTTATTTCATTTACTGCAAGTCCACCTATAACTGCTGTTCCAGTTTCTCCAAAAATACTTAAAGTCTCCTCTAAATTCTTTGGATAAACACATGCTGAACCTTCAATTATTCCAATTGAACCATTTGCAAATCTTAAGAGTATAGCTCCAAAGTCTTCCATTTCAATATCCCTTAGGAATGTACCTCTTTCAGATTTTACAGATACTACTTCTGAACCCATCATCCATAATAATAAATCTATATTATGAATACATTGATTCATTAAGGTACCACCATCTAAAGCTTTAGTTCCCCTCCATGGAGCCATGTCATAATAATTCTGATCTCTTGTCCAAAGAATTCTTGCAGTACCATTAATTAAATTTCCAAATTTACCCTCATCAATTGCTTTTCTTAATTTTTGAATAGGAGGATTAAATCTATTTTGATGACTAACAGCTACCTTTAATCCTTTTTTGTCAGAAAGTTCATTAATACTATCTATTTCTTCTAAGGTCATAGCCATAGGTTTTTCTATTATAATATTAACATCTTCATTTAAACAATCTAAAGATATTTCACCATGATAGCCACTTTCTGTAGCTATTGCTACATAATCTATATCAACTTCTTTAAGCATTTTTTTATAATCTGTATAGATGCTAACTTTAGCTTCTGGAAATTTTTCCTTATATTGTTCTTGTCTAGCTATGGCTCTATCTTCTATTAAATCACACAAAGCCACTAGTTCTGTTTCTTCACTATTATTAATAATAGCTTCCACATGTTTATATGAAATTCTACCACAGCCAATTATTGCACATTTTAATTTTTGCAATTTTTGCCTCCAATTATAAAAGTTCTATATTATTCTTATTATTAACAACATTTTTTGTAGCATATCTTGTATCAAATACAAATTTCGCATTATCTGCTACCATTTGATAATCAACATTTGAATGATTAGTTGTTATTACAACTAAATCATAAGAAGATACTATTTCAGGTGTTATTTCTTTTAATGAATAAACTAAATTACCGTCCTTGTCCTTATAGGAAGGATTATAACCATCATAGTAGTCTATTTCAGCACCTTCTTCTAGGAAATGATCTATTACTACAAGAGCCGGACTATCTCTTAAATCGTCAATATCATTTTTATATGCTACACCTAAGATTAAAACTTTTGAGCCATTTAAAGCTTTCTTGAAATGCTTAGATAAAATTTTCATAGATCTTTCTACAACCCATTCAGGCATATAATCATTTACAGATCCTGAAGCTTCAATTATTCTCATATGTGAATCATATTCTTTTGCCTTCCAAGTTAAATAAAATGGATCTAATGGTATACAGTGACCACCTATTCCTGGACCTGGATAAAATGCTTGGAAACCATATGGTTTTGTTCTTGCTGCATCTACAACTTCCCAAATATTAATTCCCATTTTATCTGCTATTAAAGCAAATTCATTTACAAGTCCTATATTAACATTTCTATATGTGTTTTCTAATATTTTTTCTAATTCAGCAATTTTAGGTGAAGAAACTGTATAAACTTCTCCTTCTAAAACATTTCTATATAATGCTGCTGCTACTTCTGTAGAGTCTTCCCCAACTCCACCTACAACTTTAGGAGTGTTTTTAGTTTTATATACCTTATTACCAGGATCTACTCTTTCTGGTGAAAATGCTAGGAAGAAATCTTCTCCACATTTTAAGCCTGAACCTTCTTCAAGTAAAGGTAGCATTAATTCTTCTGTTGTTCCTGGGTAAGTTGTAGACTCTAGTACAACAATACTTCCTTTTTTCAAATATTTTGAAACATCTTTTGTAGACTTTTCAACATAGGAAATATCCGGTTGTTGATATTCATCTAAAGGAGTTGGTACAGCAATTGCTATAAAATCACAAGAAGCAACTTCTTCAAAATTATCTGTAGCTCTTAACATTCCCTTTTCTACTAACTCAGCTAATTCTTCATCAACTACATCTCCTATGTAGTTGTGACCTTCGTTTACCATTTTTACCTTATCTGGTAAAACATCAAATCCTATAACCTTATAACCTGCATTAGCTTTTTCTACAGCTAAAGGAAGTCCTACATAGCCTAGTCCTATTACACCGACTACTAATTCTTTTGATTCAATTTTTTCTAATAATTCATTTTTTATATTTGACATTGGATTACTCCTCTTCTTCTAAAGTATTATCTTTTAACCTATATATTTTACCACAAATATTGCATTTATATTTATCTGAATTAGATGACTCTTCTAATCTTTCACCACATTCACAAACATAACCTATTTTCCTAGCAGGATTACCTACTACTAATTCATAGTCACCAATATCTTTAGTGACTACAGCTCCTGCTCCAACAAGGGCAAATCTCCCAATAGTATTACCACAAACAATTGTAGCATTGGCACCTATTGATGCTCCCTTTTTTAAAAGAGTTTTTTTGTATTCATCTTTTTTTTCTATTAAAGATCTAGGGTTTATTACATTTGTAAAAACACATGATGGTCCTAAGAAGACACCTTCTTCACATTCAACACCTGTATATACTGAAACATTGTTTTGAACTTTTACCTTATCTCCTAATTTTACACCTGGAGAAATAACAACATTTTGTCCAATATTACAATTCTCTCCTATTATACACCCTGGCATAATATGTGAAAAGTGCCAAATTTTTGTCCCAGCTCCTATTTTACTACCTTCGTCTACATAGCTTGATTCATGAACAAAATAATCTGACATTAATTAAACTCCTTAACAGCATTAATAATATAATTTATTTCTTCAGCTTCTAGTTCCGGAAACATAGGTAGTGCAAAAGTTCGCTTAGATAAATACTCTGCATTAGGACAGTCTCCTTCTTTGTAGCCTAAAGGCTTAAAAACTTTTTGTAAGTGCATTGGAACTGGATAGTAGATACCAGTAGCTATTCCCTTAGTCTTTAAGAAATTACATAGTTCTTCTCTTCTTTCAGATTGTAATATATAAAGATGATATACATGCTTTCCATCTTTTTCAGTTACAGGAGTAACTAAATCAGTATCCTTTAATCCTTCACTATATAGTTTTGCATTTTTGATTCTATTATTTGTCCACTCGTCTAATTTTCTTAATTTTATTCTTAAAAGAGCAGCCTGTAATTCATCTAGTCTTGAATTTTGTCCTATTATATAGTTATAGTATTTTAAAGGATTGTAAACAGTATTATCGGTAGATTTATCCTCTTCTACTTCCTCATCTATATTATTTAATATATTATAGGCCCTAAGTCCATTTTCTCCAGAACCATGTACCCTTAATGCCTTTACAATAGTTGCTAGCTCATCATTGTTAGTAACTATCATACCACCATCACCAGCACAGCCTAGATTTTTTGTCGGAAAAAATGAGAAACAAGCTAGGTCAGATAAACTTCCTATTTGTTTACCCTTAAATTCTGACGCAACTGCTTGAGCAGCATCTTCTATAACAAAAAGTGAATGTCTCTTCGCTATTTTGTTTATTTCATCCATATTACATGGATTTCCGAAAATATGAACTGCAATAATAGCCTTTGTTTTGCTATTAATTTTTTCTTCTATTAATTTTGTATCTATATTATAAGTATCTATATCTACATCAACAAATACCGGTCTAGCTCCAACATAGCTAATTGCCTCAGCTGTTGCAAAGAAGGTATAACTCGTTGTTATAACCTCATCTCCATGACCAATTCCCAATGCTCTTAAGGCAATTATTAAGGCATCTGTACCATTGCCTACAGATATGGAGTTTTTTACACCTAAAAATTCCGAAAATTCTTTTTCAAAGGATTTTACATTTTCACCCATAATATATTGAGCATTATTTAAAACCTCTAAGACAGCCTTGTCCGACTCTTCTTTTATTGTCTTATACTGTCTTTTTAAATCAATTAAAGAAATATTCATATTTCCTCCTATTTTATTTTTCTAAAAGTATCTTCAAGTCTATCTGTTAAAACAGAAAAATCAAACTCTTTTACTAGATTTAAGGCATTTTCACAATAAACATCGTATTCTTCTCTGTTATTTTTAAACAGATCATAGAAGAACAGAATTCCATTTGCCATATCTTCTATTGAATCGCCTTTTACAGTCTTTCCACATTTATTTTCTTCTAAAAGATCATATCCACATTCACCATTTGAAATTACAGGCTTTCCTGCAGCCAAATATTCAAACAATTTATTTGGACTTAATCCATATTTAAATAAGCTAGGTAGATTTGCTAAGGATAATACCTGTAAGTCCGATTGAGTTAAAATTGAAGGAACTTCACTTTTATTAACTCTGCCTTTGAAGATTACATTTTCTATTCCCTTTTCTTTACAGTAGGCTTCTAGTTCTTCTTTTTCGCCTCTGTCACCAAAAATTAAAAATTTAATATCATCATAGCCTTCTTTTTTTATTATTTCAAAGGCTCTAATAAATCTTCCTAAATCATTAGCCCTTCCTATTGCTCCTGTAAAAACAACTTTAAAAATATTCGGGTTTGATAAATCCTCATCAATAAAATTATTGTTTTTTACATCGTTATAGAAATTCTTCAATACTATACCATTGTTAATATAGTCAGCTTTCGACGGATCCAGTCCTATTTCTCTAACATAATCTGCCCCACCAGGCATTGTAAAAACCAATCTGTCAGAAGCTTCAAACATCTTTCTTTCAATTTTATACAAGATTTTCGCTGGTATACTATTTTTTTTCATTTTACCCATAGCAACAAAAGTTTCTGGCCATAAGTCCCTTGTTTCTGTTACAAAATAAGCACCTGTTCTTTTTGCAACTCTTTGTGCTGCTATCCAAGTTAAAGGATGGGGTGAAGATGCAAAAACCAAATCTGGTTTACCAAATTTTTTTGTAACAAAAGGCACCTTAATAAAATATTGAAGAATATTCAATACCCTTTTATAATCACTATTATCATAGGTGCTGGTTTTTATAAAAACATATTCTACGCCATTATAATAGTCTACTTTATACTTACTACCATTTGTTATCATATTAATTGGTGTAGTATGAATTGTTGACGCTGTGAATATTTTAACATTATATCCTCTTTCTATCAAGTTTTTAGCAAAATTATAATGTCTATTAAACTTACCAATATTTGGTGGATCTGCATAGTGGTTAATTATCCATATATTTTTTATATCTTTACTCATTTTCACCTTTCCCAATTATCCTAAATAATGTTAAAAATATTAATTTTATATCATAAAGTAATGATATTTTTGTTATATACTCTAAATTAATATTTAACTTAATCGGCATAATTTCTTCTATATATGTTTTTTCAGGATTTTCACTTTTCCCTAATAATGTTGATTCATCTCTATATTTAATAGATGCTAAATCTGTAATACCCGGTTTAATCTTTAGTACATTTCTTTGAAAATCATCGTATAATTCAACATATTTTCTAACTTCTGGTCTAGGCCCTACAAAACTCATATTGCCTATAAAAACATTTATTAATTGAGGTAACTCATCTAACTTAGTCTTTCTTAGAAATTTTCCAATTTTTGTAATTCTCTTATCTTCTCCTACTGTAATTAGCATACCTTTTTTATCGGCATCAACTATCATAGTTCTAAATTTAAAAATTTTAAAATCCCTATTATTCTTACCAACTCTAGTTTGTCTATAAAAGACAGGTCCTTCAGAAGTAATTTTAATTATTAAAGCAATTATTGCTAATGGAATCCCTAAAATTAATAAACCTATAGTTGAAGCAACAATATCAAAAGTTCTCTTTAAAAAAAACTGTATTTTTTTACTTTCTAAAATTTCATCTACTGTTTTAGAATACAAAATAGGTTCTTTTATATTATCGAGTGAATTCATTTACTATTTCCTTAAAATTATCTGCAACATATTTTACCTCTTCATCTGTTAGTAAAGTATGTAGGGGCAAAGTAATTTCATTTTTATATTGGTTATATGCATTAGGGAAATCCTCTATCTTAAATCCTAGTTCCTTATAGGCTGTAAGCATAGGTAAAGGCTTATAATGTACATTAGCTGATATGCCTTTTTCTGCTAGTTTTTCTATTATAGTATTTCTTTCTTCCTCATTAATACCCTTTACTCTAGTTAAGTATAAATGCCCATTACTGTTGTAATTTTCACTACTGTGTTTTAAAGGTTCTATTATAGTATTTTTAAAAGATTCATCATACTGTTTTATTATTTCTTTTCTTCTTTTAAGTAGGCTATCGTATCGTTTAAACTGTGCAAGACCAATAGCTGCAGTAATATCTGGCATATTGTATTTATAGTTTAAACCAATAATGTCATATTCCCATGAGCCTAATTTAGTCTTTGATAATGCATCTTTATTTTGTCCATGTAAAGTTAATAACTGAAGTCTCTTGTAAATTTCTTCATTGGTAATTCCTTCTATGGTTTTCCATGACAAAGAGCCACCTTCTCCTGTTGTAAAATTCTTTACAGCATGGAATGAAAAATTGGAAAAATCAGAATCCTCGCCTGTTTTCCTGTTTTTATAAGTAGAACCTAAGGAATGAGCATTATCTGATACTATAGCTATTCTACCTAAAAGTTCTTGAATATCAGAATTAGGTTTAAACTTATATTTATTATTTAAAATAATTTCTTTTAATTTATCATAATCAACAGGAACCCCAGCAATGTCTACCGGAATAATAGCTTTGGTTTTTTCAGTTATTAAATCATTTAATTTGTCATAATCCATCATGAAACTATCTTCCAAGGTGTCAACTAAAACTATTTTAGCACCAACATGGTTAATTACACTAGCTGATGCAGTGTAGGTATATGCCGATGTAATAACTTCATCGCCTTTGCCTATTCCTAAAAGTCTTAAGGCTGTTTCCATTGCTGCAGTAGCTGAATTCAAACATATAGTTCCATCTACATTTATATATTCTGTAATTAGTTTTTCTAATTTTTTTGTTTTTAGTCCAGTTGTAATCCAACCAGATTTTAATGTATCGACAACTTCATCAATTTCAAGTTGTGTAATATCTGGTGGAGAAAAAGGTATATTCATATATCCTCCTAATTGTAATTATAATTCTCTAATATAGTATAAAACACTTAAATGACTTTTCCAAATCATAATAAAATTTCAATAAAATATTTTAATTTTCCAATAGATTTTCTAAATCTATCAAATAATAATTCAACTTAGTTTATAAGTCAAGTTTCCATTTTTTTAACATATTACTGCTACCTATAAAACTAAAATTTAATTATATGTACTTTTAACCCTAGAATACTTAGTTAGCCAAAAACAAGTTTTGGACTAGACTGCATCTTAAGAACCTAGTTCTAATCTTGATTTGTTAACAGGTTCTATGCAACTCCGTACCCAAATTTTATATTTGGCTTCAAGGATCTGCTGACCTACGACGTAATCGAAGATTTCTGTTAGGTCATAATACAACTTAGTTTGCCAAAACAAGTTTTGGACTAGACTGCATCTGACCTACGACGAAATCAAAGATTTCTGTTAGGTCATAATACGACTTCACCACCAAATCCGAGATTTGGGGTTCGCTGGATCTGACCTACGACGAAATCAGAGATTTCTGTTAGGTCATAAAAAAAGTAAGACATATGCTGTCTTACTCTTCAATATTTTCCTTTTCAATTCCTACTGGCTTCATTGTTGGGAACAATAAGACATCTCTTATTGAAGACTGGTTGGTTAGTAACATAACAAGTCTATCTACTCCTATCCCTAAACCACCTGTAGGTGGTAGACCTATTTCTAAAGCATTGATGAAATCATAATCCATCATTTGAGCTTCTTCGTCACCTTTTTCTCTTGCCTCAACTTGTTTTTCAAATCTTTGTTTTTGATCTATTGCATCATTTAATTCACTGAAAGCATTAGCAAGTTCATTACCATATACAAAGGCTTCAAATCTTTGAGTAAATCTTGGATCTTCAGGATCTCTTTTAGCTAATGGACTTACTTCAACAGGATGCTTAATTACAAATGTCGGTTGAATTAAATGGTCTTCACAAAAAGCTTCAAAGAATTCTGATATTATTTCTCCTCTTGTAAGATCTTCATCTATTTCCACTTCTTTTTCCTTTGCAATTTTCATTGCTTCTTCAGCAGTTTCAATAGTATTAAAGTCTACACCAGAGTATTCCTTAATTGCATCTACCATAGTTATTCTTTTCCATGGTGGTGTAAAGTCAAGTTCAGTTCCTTGATAATTTACCTTCATTGTTCCAAGAACTTCTTGAGCTATTGTTGATACCATATTTTCAGTTATATCCATCATATCTTCATAATCACCATAGGCTTGATATAACTCAATTGCTGTATATTCAGGATTATGGCTATGGTCCATTCCTTCATTTCTAAACATACGTCCCATTTCATATACTTTGTCAAATCCACCAACAATTAGTCTTTTTAAAAATAACTCGTTGGCAATTCTTAAATACATATCAATATCTAATGTATTGTGATGAGTAATAAATGGTCTAGCATTTGCTCCACCTGCTATAGTATTTAATATTGGAGTTTCCACTTCTAAAAATCCCCTACCATCTAGGAATTTTCTTATAGCAGAAATAATTTTACTTCTTGTAACAAATACATCTTTAATTTCAGGATTTACTATTAAATCAACATATCTTTGTCTGTATCTTAAATCTGTATCCTTTAATCCATGCCATTTTTCTGGTAGTATTTGTAAAGATTTCGTTAATAATGTTATTTTTTTAGTTCTTACACTTATTTCACCGGTTTTTGTTGTAAAAATTTCTCCTTCTACTCCAACAATATCACCAATATCTAAAGTTTTTACAGCTTCATATTCTTCTTCTCCAATATCATTCATTCTATTAAATAGTTGAATTCTACCAGTAGAATCTTGTAAATCCATAAAGCTAACTTTTCCATGACCTCTTTTAGTCATTATACGACCAGATACTCTTACACTTTTTTCTTCAAATTCACTATAGTTATCCTTTATAGTTTTAGCATAAATAGCATCTTTAAAATTTTCTATTTTATGAGGGTCTTTTCCTTCCTCAACAAGTTTTTTTAGTTTTTCTCTTCTAATAAGAAGCATTTCATTAAGATTTTGTTCTTCCATTTCTACCTCTTAATTTCCATAATTTCATAATTAAATGTTCCACCATTTGTTACTACAGTAACTGTATCACCTTTTTTCATACCTAGACAAGCTTGTCCTACAGGTGATTCATTTGATATTTTCCCATTAAAAGGATCGGATTCTGCTGAACCAACAATTGTATATTCTTCAACTTCTCCATCTGATAAATCCTTAAGAATAATTGTAGATCCGGCTCCAACAGCATCTGTTTTAATTTCTGACTCTTCTATTATTTTAGCATTTATAAGCATATGCTCTAAAACAAGGATTCTATCTTCAACTTGGGCTTGTTCATTTTTAGCTTCATCATATTCAGCATTTTCTGACAAGTCACCAAAACCTCTTGCTACTTTTATTTTATCTGCAACTTCTTTTCTTCTAACAGTTTTTAAAAATTCTAATTCTTCTTCGAGTTTATTATAGCCTTCTTTAGTAAGAAGAAATTCTTTTTCTGACATTTCATTGCTCCTTAAAAAATAATTAGCGAAAGAATATACTTTCGCGCATTATTTAAATTATATTCTTATTGGTCTTTAAAGTCAAGATTAACCCTTTAGTTTAAACTTGGATCTATATTTTCACCAATAGCTTCAACTATTTTTTCACATTCCTCATCTGTAAGATTTAAAGATGAAATAGTTAACTTTTTTTCATCCATACTATCATAGAAATAAAAAGAAAACTTAGTTTTATTTCCCCCTAGTTTCTTTAATCTATAAGTATATATTTTATCCCACTTGTAAAATTGACTTTTTAAAATCAGTCCATTTTCATAAATTCCAATTTGTTTCTTGTTATATTCTAAAATAGACAATATTACTAATATTAGTATTACAAGTGAGAATATAATAAAATTAGTAGTTTCAAAAGTATCGTGTACAAAATAATTATTTATAATATTTGTAATTCCAACTATTGCACATATAAAAATAACTAATAACTCTATAATTCTATCATTTCTAAAATTTGTTTTAAATATATAAATAGGATTTTTGGCTAAAAGTAGTCTTTTAATTATAAAAAATAAAGCTACTATACTAATTGACAAATAAATTAACATTTTCCACCTCATTACTTGACTCTAGAAACAAATCTAGCTTTTCAAATATTTTATCTAAATCATTTAAGGTATTGATTTCATTTTTTAAACTATTTGAATTTCTTTGTCCCTTTAAATACCATGCTACATGTTTTCTCATTTCTTTTATAGCAACTCTTTCTCCAATTAAATTAATTTTTAGGGCATAGTGTTTTTTTATTAATTCAATTATTTCCCTTAATGTTGGACTATAATTTGTTCTAGTAAACAAAAACGGATTTTGTAAAGCACCTCTTGCTAAAGAAACTCCATTACATTTTGTTAACTCAAACATATTTTCAATATCATTACAGGAATTTAAGTCACCATTACCAATTACAGGTATAGTTAAGACTTCCTTTAATTGTCTAATAGCCTCCCAATCCGCCTTACCTGAATAATATGCCTTTCTGGTCCTAGGATGTAACGTTACCATGGAAACACCATTTCCTTCAGCAATTTTACCTAGTTCTATATAGTTAATATTATTTTCATCCCATCCTAGTCTAAATTTAACAGATACTTCCTTTTCTGAAGCCTTTACAACAGCCTTAATAATTTCTCCTGCCAATGATAAATCCTTCATTAATGCAGAACCTTCACCATTTTTAACTATTTTAGGTGCAGGACATCCCATATTAATATCCACCATTGCTACTCTTTCATTTTCATTAATATATCTTTTAACTACTTCTGACATTATATAAGGATCATTTCCAAAAATTTGAACTCCTAAAGTAGTTTCCCTATTGGAGATTTTTAGAAGCCTATTTGTTCCCTTGTCCTTATAATATAAGCCCTTTGCCGATACCATTTCCGTGAAATTTAAACCTGAACCCATTTCTGTAACTATTTCTCTAAAGGCAGCATCGGTAATTCCTGCTAAAGGTGCCATGAAAATATTATTCTCAATTTCTAATTCCCCTATTTTAATAGGGACTCTTTTGATTTCTTTCATAAATTAATTTTAAACCTTCCATAGTCAACATTTTATCAACTAATTCTATATACTTACTATTATGACTAATTAAGGCAGCAAAACCACCTGTTCCAATAATTCTAACGTCATCCTTAGTTAAATTTTCAGATTCTAAAATCCTTTCAATTAAACTGTCTATTAGTCCAATAAATCCAAATACTAAACCGGACTGCATACTTTCCCTTGTGGATTTTCCAATAACTCTTTTAGGAATATCAATATCTATTTTAGGAAGCTTAGCAGTTTTATTAAATAAGGCATCTGCGGAAATTTCAATACCTGGTGCTATAATACCACCTATGTATTCACCATTTTTGTTAATATAATCCAAGGTTATAGCAGTTCCTATATCCACTATAATACTTGGACCACCATATTTTTCATAGGCTCCAACAGCTGTTACAAGTCTGTCTGTTCCAACTTCATTTGGATTTTTATATAAATTCTTAATTCCTAAATCAATATCATTTGATACTATTATCGGTTCCTTTCCTAAATATTTTGAACATGCCACTGATATGGTATGCATTAAATTAGGAACTACAGATGAAATAATAATATCCTTTAATTGTTCTATATCTAAAGTTGCAAAATCAAAAAAATCTTTAAACAATAGTCCATATTCGTCAGATGTTTTATTTTTATCAGAAGAAGTTCTCCAGTCAAAAACCAGCTCCTCCCCTACATATACACCATAGACTATATTTGTGTTTCCAACATCAATAACCAGTAAAATATAAAACGCCTCCTATCTAAATTAAGTAATTATTTAATATAATCGTTATAAATATTCTTCTTATTATATCACACTAATATTTCTTAATTTCTTTAAAAAGAAAAAAACCATAGTTTTCTATGATTTTTTTTTAGACTTACCTTTTTTCTTATTCTTTTTACTTTTTATAATAGTAAGAATTTCGTCCTTGTCTTCAAATTTAAGTGGTATTGTTCTATTAGCCTTGTTGCCTAGTCTAGTAGTTTCTATTTCTAATAGATTTGCTGAATTATCATAGGACCATTTTTTTATATCTTCCCATTTATCAAATCTACCACTATAGTATAAACCAGTGTCATAAACTAAAATCTTTTCCATTGTTAAATAACCAAATCCTAAACCAGCAGCAATATAGACTAATCCAAAATAATCTTTTGCAAAAACGGAAAAAGCTCCCATCATTGCAAGTAATCCTGCAGCTATTGCCATAACTACTCTGGATTTTGGCATATAAACAGCAATTATTTTACCATCTATTCTTCTTTTTGTATTTATAGCATTATAGATTTGCTTTAAAATAAACAATAAAATTATTACATATAAAACCTGTAAAACTTGTGTAAAATTCATTTATTCATCCCTTACTTCTTCATTATTTAAAATTTCTTCATTGTCTAATACATCTTTAATACTTTTTTCTGTTTCTTGCACAGTCTGCAATAACTCCGGCGGTTGTTCTCCACCATTTTTTAAATATTCCTGGTATATTTCTTCAAATTTAACTGCATCAATTGTTTCTTCTTCTAAAAGAACCTTTGCTAATTTATGAAGTAAGTCTATATTATTTTCAAGAAGTTTTAAACATTTTTCAAAGGCTTCATCAATAAGTCTTTTTACTTCCTCATCAATTGCAGATGCAACTTCCTCTGAATAATGTTTCGCTCTTCCAAAATCCCTTCCCATAAATACTTCATCATCTTCAGAATCATATAATATAGGACCTAACTTTTCACTCATTCCATACTTAGTTACCATAGCTCTAGCAATTTTAGTAGCTCTTTCTATGTCATTACTAGCACCTGTTGAAATATCATCTAAGATTAAATGCTCTGCAGAACGACCACCTAATAACATAATTAATTCATGTTTCATTTCATTTTTGGTTTTATAACTTCTATCTTCTTCCGGTGTATAAGCTGTAAAACCTCCTGCTCTACCTCTTGGTACTATAGATATCATATGAACTGGGTCTGTATCTGGTAGTAGTCGTGAAACTATTGCATGACCTGCTTCATGATAGGCTGTTAAGACCCTTTCCTTTTCAATTACTACTGCAGATTTTTTAGCTGGTCCTGCAACTACCTTTATTGCCGCTTCTTCAAATATTTCCCTGGAAATACTTTTTAAATTATTTCTAGCAGCTAATAAAGCAGCTTCATTACACAGATTTTCTAAATCTGCCGGTGTAAATCCTGAGGTTGTTTTTGCAATATTTCCTAAATCTACATCCGGGTCCAATATTTTATTTCTAGTATGAACCTCTAACATAGCTTCTCTTTCACGAACATCTGGTATACCAATATAAACTTGTCTGTCAAACCTACCTGGTCGTAAAATAGCCGGGTCTAATATGTCCGGTCTATTAGTTGCTGCCATAACAATAACGCCTTCATTTTTACCAAAGCCATCCATTTCAACTAATAGCTGGTTTAAGGTCTGTTCTCTCTCATCATGGCCGCCACCCATTCCGGCTCCTCTTCTTCGTCCAACAGCATCTATTTCATCAATAAAAATTATACAAGGTGAATTCTTCTTAGCATCTTTAAATAAGTCCCTAACTCTTGAAGCTCCTACCCCTACATACATTTCAACAAAGTCGGAACCTGAAATACTAAAGAAAGGAACTCCTGCTTCTCCTGCAACAGCCTTTGACAAATATGTTTTACCTGTTCCTGGAGGTCCTACTAATAAGATTCCTTTAGGTATTCTCGCTCCTAAGGCAATATATTTTTTAGGACTTTTAAGAAAGTCAACTACTTCCATTAACTCTTCCTTTTCTTCCTTTAACCCTGCCACGTCCTTAAAGGTAACAGAGGTATCATTTTTCGATAGTTTTGCCCTGTTTTTACCAAAATTCATAGTAGAGCTTCCACCCTTACTCTGAGCTTGGGACATTAATAAATAGAAAAATGCTACCATAATAATTACAATAAAGAATATAGGTAACCAATTAAAAATCCAATTAGTATCCTGTGGCGGTGCTGTATTTAAAATAATATCCTTGTTTTCTATAGGCTTTTTCAAGTATTCGTCGTAGAAGGTATTTCCTATATTATCAGGTAAATATATTTCAAAAAGACTATCGTCCTTTAATTTACCTCTATAATAATTACCTTCATTAGATACTTCTACAATTTTCTCAGAATTTATATATTCTATAAAGGTATTTACACTTATTTCCTTTGTTCCTGTTATATTCTTTTGTAAAAAAGACATGATTAGTATAATTACCAGAATAGGTCCAATATAATAAAATATATTTTTATAAGTTTTTTTCAAACCATATCCTCCCTATTGTATTCTTAAGAGTAAACTTCTTCTTTTAGAGCTGCAATAAATGGTAAGTTTCTATATTTTTGGTCATAGTCTAAACCATATCCAACAACAAATTCATCAGGAATTTTAAAACCAACAAAATCCACATCTACATTTACTTTTCTTCTGTCAGGCTTGTCTAATAATGTGGCAATTTTTATAGAATTAGCACCTCTATCTCTTAAGTTTTTAGTTAAATAATGTAATGTTAATCCTGTATCAATTATATCTTCTACAATTAAAACATCCTTATTTTTTATATCATCTTCTAAATCTTTTAAAATTCTAACTACACCTGAAGAAACAGAAGAGCTGCCATAACTAGAAACTGCCATAAAATCCATAGTTAAGTCTAAGTCAAGTCTAGTTACAAGATTGGTCATAAAAATTACCGCACCTCTTAAAATTCCCACTACTAATAGTTCCTTATCGGAATTTTTATAACACTCTGTTATTTCCTCTGCTAGTTCATTTAATCTTTTGTCTAATTCTTCTTCAGATACTAAAATTTCTTTATAAATATCTACTTTTTTAACCATTTACTATCCTCTCAACTGATATTTTTAATACTTTATTCATATTTTTATTAATTTTATATAGACTACTTCTTCGAATTCCCATTAGCCATAATATTTCATTATTTACTACTAATATAGGTATTGAGTCTCTATCGTATTTATTTATTTTCTCATTAATAAATATATCCTTGATTTTTTTTGTAAATCCCTCTAACTTAATTGTATCACCAATTTCTCTACTTCGTATAGTTAAATTCCCCTTTAAAATTTCAGGATTAAAATACGCAGTTTTTGAATTTGAATGCAAGTTTCCAGTATTTTCAACTAGCTGACTTTTTATTTTATAATTGTTAAATAGGATTTCTTCATTTATTTTATAATCTATTTTCTTATAGATTTTTTCTTCTTTTATTGCAAAAACAATGTTATTGTTATAATTATATATTCTATAGTTTTTTATTTCAAAACTTGAGTTTTTCTTATATACTAAATCTAGAATATCCTCTATATTTTCAAAGGATAAGTCCTTCCTATTTCCATTTAATCTTTCATAGGATTTTATTACCAGATTTCTTTGTATAGCTTTAGATTGTTTTTTTAACTTTTCAATATTTAAATAAAAGTTATTATTAACCTTTTTTATTATGTTTAAAGAATCAGTGTATTCTTCAATAAATTCCTGTTCGGATTTAATAATGTTAGACATATTAGTTAAAGTATTAATTATATTAGGGTTAAAATTTTCCTTTATATAGGGAATTAATTCATTTCTAATTTTATTTCTTCTATAATCGTTTTCTAAGTTAGTATAGTCCTCTACATAGGGAACACTATTTGCTTTTAAGAAATTAAGAATTTCAGACTTTTCTATAGACAAAATAGGACGTATAATATTTTCGTTTTTTTCCTCTATTCCTACTAGTCCATTACTACCAGAACCTCTTAAAAAATTCAAAAAAATAGTTTCAACTAAATCATCCTTATGGTGACCTACTGCTATTTTTGTATTAGTTCCTAGTTTCTTTGCCTCCCTATTAAATATATTATATCTAATACGTCTACCGGCATCTTCTACTGATAACCCCTTTTCTTTTGCAAAGGAAACAACATCCTTTTTATAGGATACAAATTTTATATTTAACCTATTGGCAAATTCCCTAGAAAATTCCTCATCCTTTCCTGCATCATTTTCCCTAATTAAATGGTTAATATGGACAGCAACAAGTTCCAGATTATATTTATCCCTTATACTGTTTAATAAATATAAGAGAAAAACAGAATCTGGACCTCCTGAAAAGCCTACTATGATCTTATCTCCAAATGATATTAAATTTTTTTTCTCTATAAAATTTTCTACTTTATTTATAATCATATCTAAAAAAAGAAAACCGGATAAATCCGGTTTATTAATAATTCTTTGATCTATGGCGCTTTCTTTTATTCTCCCTAGTCCTTATTTCCACGTAACGCTCATTACTATCTTTCAAAAATTTAGACATTTTATCCTCAAAAGACATGTCGTTACTTTCTGAGTCTTCTACCTTTATTGTAAATTCTTCAGGTTGTTTTACCTTTTTTGAGGTTGTTTTCATAGATAGACTTATCTTTCCATCTTTTGTAGAAAGTACCTTAACTTTTACATTGTCATCTTTCTTAACAAAATCCTCAACTTTTTCTACATATTCATTAGATATCTCAGAAATATGTACTAAACCATTACTACCATCTTCCAAAGTAACAAAAGCTCCAAATTTTGTAATTCCTGTTACCTTTCCTTCAACTATATCTCCTACTGAAATCGACATAGATTATAACTTCCTCCTAAAAATTTTTTACTCCTAAAATTATATTCTAAATAGTCATTTATGTCAATAAATGCCATTATTTACTTATTGTTCTTTATTTGATTTTTCTGTCTTGTATTTTACAATATATTCATCAGATTTAACCATACCTAACTTATCCCTTGCCATTTTCTCAACAAACTCAGGAGTATCAACTTCTTTATAGGTATTTTTCAATTCTGATATTTCATTTTCTAAAGATTCCTTCTCACTTACTAGGTCATTTAGCTCTTTATTTAATCTATTATAATCACCTATTTGCTTAATGAAAGTAGATGTAAAATATAAAGAAGATATTATAATTAAAATTATTATAAAGCCAATAAATCTTTTATTGCTTTCTTTTCTTTTTTTTATTTCTTTTTTGTAAGTTCTTCTTTCCATTTATTCTACCTTTTCAATCATCTCAGCAGCTTGATTTTTTTTAGGATTATCTATTATTTCCTTAACTACTACTTTTAATTCTCCAGTACCAAATCTTACTTCGATAATATCTCCTACTTTAACAGTATCGCCAGATTTTGCTACTTTGTTGTTAATAGATACCCTTCCACCATCACAAGCTTCTTTCGCAACGGTTCTTCTTTTTATTATTCTTGAATTTTTTAAAAATTTATCGATTCGCATAATATACCTCTAAAATACATCTTTAAAATAGTATAACATAATAAGAAAGCTAAAACATTAAATATTTTTATACATATCAAAATGTATAGAGTTCGTTAATGGTAATATATAACCTTCTGAAGTAAAATTATAGCCTAGTTTTTTAAAAAATCTAAGTCTACTTTCATTTGCTTTTAAATATATTTTTTTATAACCTAAGGATTTACACAACATTTCTGATGATTTCATTATATCTGTCCCAATTCCATTACTTCTATATTTTTCATTAACAACTACAGATTTTATTTGGGCAATATGATTTTTTTCTTTTTCTGAAATTGTAACAGCAGAAACAATCTCATCTTTATTGAAAATGCCAAAATGAACATCATCTTTCTCGTCAGTAAGTTTGGTATTAAATATATTTACATTAGTAACTTTTTTCAAAGCTTCATTTCTTAAAAACAAATTCTTTAAATATAATTTAGACCCGTAATTAAATATTTTATATTCAAAACCGTTGTTATTTCTATTTATAATATCTAAAATAGTAGGTATTGTAATTAAATTTCTTACTATAAAGTCTGCACTTTCTTGATTAATATCAAAATCTTCATCTTTTCTTGCAATAACCTTCATGCCAGCAGTTTTAGCAGATTTTATTCCATAAAAAGAATCCTCTATTGCTATACATTCACTTGGTTGTAATCCTAATTTTTTTGCAGTAGTTAAATAAATTTCAGGATGAGGTTTAGATTTGTCAAAATCTTCACCACTTGAAATAGCTTCAAAATAACTTTCAATATTAGATTCTCTTATTGCTCTAAATATAGAGTCTCTTAACGATGATGAAGCTAAAGCGATTTTATATCCTTGTTCTTTTAATGTACTTAATAATGGTGCTACATATGGAAATAAAAGATCTTTATAATTAAAATTTTCTCCCCTGTATATACGATCAAATTTTTCAAAGAAGGCATTTTCATCAAAATCACCATCATAATATTCCCCTAGCATAGCTATAGAATCTTCATGGGATTTTCCTACAATGGTTTTAAAATTATCAACATCAACTTTTTTACCATCGTCCTCTAGCATTTTAATAAAAGCATCAAAATAATAAACCTCACTATTTATTAAAACACCATCCATATCAAAAATAACACCTTTTATCATAAATATCCCTCCATATCCTAATACTATTCTATCATATGAAGGTACAAATAAAAAAGAGGATATTATTCCTCTTAACTAAATACTTTAATAAGTTAATCTATCACCTCTTTTTTCTTAGTGCCTAACCTAGGAACTGAAACTGTACTAACCATTAAGCCCGATAAGATAAATATTATTAAAGCTGTAAATGGTGCTAATTCATTTCCAAATATATTTATGCTAAAGGATAAGAGCAAACAATATAAGGCTACAATTGAACCTGCAGCAGTAATTGGTAATCCTAAAAAGAAATCACTAAAGTCACCTAGGTTATATCTAGCTAATCGGTATACTCCAGCTAATGGATAAATTATTATAGCTAGAAATAAAACATTGTGGGTTTGAAGTTCTTTAAAAGAATATAAAATTATCATTGGAGCTAGACCAAAGGTAATGCTATCGGCAAAAGAGTCTAATTGTTTTCCCATTTCCGAGTCAACTCCTAAGGCTCTAGCAACTTTACCGTCAAGTGCATCTGCAACCATTCCAACAAAAATTAATAAACAGGATATTCTCCTTGTATTAACAGTAAAATCTCCTATTAATAAAAATATTGCCAGTATTCCCATTGTTAAATTAATAGTAGTAAGTGTATTAGGTAGTTGTTCTTTCCATTTGCTTATTGGTTTTTTCTTTTTCATGTTTACCCCTCTCTCTAATTGAACCAACTGCCGATACTAAAAGACTTAATAATACAACAAACCAAAATGTAACAAATCTAAAAGTTACAGATGTTATTAAACTTTGCTCTGTTGTTAAACCCATCATTATCAATAAACCACTCATAGTCATTTCAAAACTTCCAAGTCCTCCTGGAAGTAAAGGAATCATCCCAATAACATAAGAAATTAATGTAGTTGCAAAAAGACCTAAAATATTTATTTTTAAACCAAATGTTGAAACTAAAATTATTAATTTAATTGGAAATATCATCCAAATTAAAGTCGATAAAGTAAATTGAAATACTAAAGCTTTTTTATTACCTTGAATTTTTAATATATGCTCAGAAAATTCATATGTCCATTTTTTTATCATGTTAAGCCATTTATTATTACTTTTTTTTCTATTAAACAAATCCACTATTTTTTTAGGATATATAATTAAAGTAATAAAAAACAAAACTAAGATACTAAGAACAGTTACAAGAACATACTTTAATCCCTTATTGTTTAAAAATAACAAATCCTTAGGAGTAAACAATAGGGCCAATAATCCCATAGTAACTAAAGACCCGACACTGATTATCTTTTGTATTGCTATAAGTGAAATAGACTGATTTGTCGTATAGCCTAATTTTTCTTTAAATAATAATCCTCTTAAAAATTCCCCTCCAACTTTAGCTCCTGGAGTAACAGAATCCATAATATTACCTTTGGCGTTAATAATCATCATTTTAAAAAAATTAACCGGTAATCCCATTAATTTTGAAATTTTATACCACTGAAATATTAAAAGAATTTCTGTTATAATTTGTAAAAAAATTATTATAAATAATATTGAAGGTTTTATTTCCCTTAAACTATATATTATTTCTTTAAAATTAGAAGTAGCTATAAGACATATTCCTAAAATCACCATAGTTACAATTAAAATTCTTTTAAGCCATTTGTTTTTCAAAAATTTCTCCTCCAACTGTGTGCAAGGCAGTTTTCCCAACATTACTTAACAAATTATGCCTTGCATTTCTACTATTAGTAGAAAAATCTTTTTCTATAGGCGAATATAGTCTATTTAAAGATTCCTTAGGTATTCTTACAAGAATTCTAGTGCCTTTTTTAGCTGTTTTCTTTAAACATTCAATAACTCTTTTTTTAGGAGTAATTTGTAAGGCTATATGAAGTACATTAAATTTACTTGTATCTATATCTAAACCATCTTGTAAAATAATATTTACATTTTTATTTAAACCCATTTTATTAATTAGTTCAGTAGAATATTTTACACAATTTTCAACATTATCTATAATCGTTACATTGGCTTTTGTTAATTGATGTATAAGAATTCCCGTATACGGGCATGGCCCTCCTCCAATGACTAAAACTCTGTCTTTGGAGGATATTTCTGCTAATCTTACTTCTCTTTTAACCATGTTTTTATAATACTTTTCCACTATTTTGTATATTAAGAAATTTTTTGAAGCTAAATATTCTATTTTTTGTGTACAGGAAGAAATTATCATCCCAAAACTCCTAAAAGAAATGTTCCTATATGGTTTATTAGTCCTCCTACAAATAATGCAGTGAAAATTGTACTAAGGGTTATTCCTATTGCTACTTTTGCATTAAATTCTTTGGCTAAAATACCAAAAACAGACAAACATGGTAAATATAACATACCTACCATTGCTCCAGTAAACATTTGTAAAGTAGTTAAATTCATTTCTAGTAATGGAGCAACTGCCATTTCCCTTCTAACAATACCTAAAATTAAAACTATTACAGATTCTTTTGGCATACCTAACCAACCGGACATAATAGGTTCTAAAACTCTAGCTATAATATCCAATAAACCACTTTCTTTTAAAACTGCTGCTATTACAATAGCTATTAACATAGGTCCTTCAGCTTCAAATATAAAACTCTTTAATCTAACTTTTAATTTTGTCCAATATGCTTTTCTCTCCGGAATTAGTAAATTAGGAACTTCTATAATTAAAGGATCTACCTTGCCTTTAAACAATCTTTTTGTAATTAATCCAACTATAATAAAAATTAATAAGGTCATTAAAACAATGCCTAATAACATAAATATAGAATAATCCCCAACTAAAGCAATTAAAGCACCGGTTTGTGAAATACAGGGTATGGCAAAACAAATCATTGTTGTAACCATTAGTCTTTCTTTTCTAGTTGTAGCTGTTCTTGTTCCTATAATTGCTGGAACAGCACAGCCAAAGCCTAGCATTATATTAATTAAACTACCGCCCTGAATACCTAACTTTCTCATTAAGCCATCAAATAATACTGCTAATCTAGGTAGGTAACCTGAATCTTCTAAGAAGGAAAACACTACATAGAATAAAATTACATAGGGCATAATCAAAGCTACTACCCATTCAAAAAATATTACAAAAACACCATATTCACCAATCATAATATTTTGTAACATACCTGGTGATAAAATAGCTGTAAAAATACTTCTGAAAAATGGAACTATTATGTCATTAACCAATGGTAGCAAAGCAACAGCTCTTAAAGCCTTTCCACCACCAACAACTACCCCTAAGGATAAACCTATTATTAAAATTGCCAATGGTATTCCAGGCCAGGGTTTCATCATTGCTTTTCCTAATTTATCTACAAAACTAGGAGATTCTTTTTTCGTTGATGTTACTTCCCTAGCTATTTTTTTTGCTTCTTCCCAATAAACTTCGCCATAATCCTTATTATTAGTTGCTTTTTCCTCTAGTTTATCCATTTCCTTACACGGTGGACACTCCAGCGGTTCAGGACAAATTATTTTACCATCAATTGCTCCTTGTAAGGCTACTTTTATATCATCAAAGCCTTGTTTTTTAACAGCTACTGTAGGAATAACAGGCCCACCTAATTTTTGTGAAAGTAATGGAATATTAATTTCTATTCCCTTTCTACTAGCTACATCCATCATATTTAAAGCATATACAATTGGCACCTTATACTTTCTTAATTCTAAAGCCAATCTTAACCCACCCTCTAAATTTGTAGAGTCTAATACAAAAAGAACAGCTATTGGCTCAGCCTCCATAAAATGAATAGCAACCTCTTCAGCTTCAGATGTTGCACTCATTGTATATGTACCAGGTACATCTATTAAATGGTAGTGTTTACCATCTTCTAATTCAATATCACCTTCCATAAATGATACAGTCGTTCCTGTATAGTTTGAGCTTACAACATAAACACCTGTTAATTCAGAGAAAAAAACACTTTTGCCGACATTAGGTCCACCCATTAAAAGTAAATGCTTGTGTTCTGTCCCTGCCCTTATTTTTTTATTTTTTTCTATATTTTCACTATCGATACTCATTATTTAACCTCACTAACAATAATATTTTCTGCTATATCCTTTCCAATAGCTACTTCTCTATTACCAGTTACTAAAATTACCGGTCCGCCCAATCTATAACGATATTTTTTTGAAACTATGCTTTTTGGATATATGCCTAGACAAGGAAGTAAATTTGCATTTGGCACCTTATCTATTACATAATTATTATTTGCTTTAACATTATATAAACTATTAGGATTAGTTTTCTTTCTACTCATAAAATCCTCCTATATTATAGATATAAATTTAGGTATAAAAAAAATAGTTCCACAAGGTACATCAAAACTATATTTTTATAGCTATTAAATTACTACAACTTCCTAATTGATTTGTAATATCAATACGAGTATATCAAAACAAAAATATCTTATCTAGTAATTGATAACAACTTTCAGAATTCAGTATTTTTCTTTTATAAAATGTAAAATTATTATTTATTATTTATATATATTAGTCTTAGTTCCCCATAACAAATAAAAAATAACAATAAAAAAATTCCCCTTTCGGAGAATTTTAATGTTCTATGCATTTTTGACTTTTAATAAAAAATTAATATATCTAACTAATACATAAATAACAATTAATGCTGCTATTACTGTTTCAATAATAATTAAATACTTTAAAAATCCTAAGTTGAATCCCATATTAATAAGAAATCCTGCTGAAAGTTTTAATCCAATAGCAGAAATAACTAGTGGGAAGGTAAAGGCTGAATAGCTAGGATAAAATTTAAGTTTTAACATTTTAGTCAGTAAAAATAATATAGCAAAATATATAACTTGGGATAAAATTAATAATCCTATAGTTAAGTATATATTTTTATTATCATAAATACTCATATAGCCTGCTAAACATAGAGAGCCTGGTGCAGCTAAAATTATTTTTGTTGGAAGTGCTGGCTCTGGAATATCTATATTTTTAATTCTTTTTAAAACTACAAATAATAGGATAAAATAGGAAACTAATCCAAAAATAAATGCAATTTTACCAATACTTTCATTAAAAGCTTTACCAGTTACTGATGCAACTACAATTCCTACATAAACTATGAACCAAGATGCAAAAACATTTTTTAACTCGAAAGAAAAAACAAATTTAACAGTAAAGTAAATAATGAAAAGTATATGTAAAAATACACCAATATACCAAAAAATATTAGCAACATTTCCAACAAATGCTTTTAAATAGCCAGACAATAACATTATAGTCATACTATATGTTGGAATTACAGAAGCCACTATAGGATTTTTCATTTCTTCTTTAAATTCCTTAAAGTTCAAAACAATCTTTAAGGTTAAAAAAATAAAAATAAGAAAGGATAAAAACCCAAAAAATAAACGTATATTTTCACTATAACTTTGAAGTAGATTTCCCAAAGCAGCTAAGGCCAACATTAATCCTGAAATAACTGTTGGCATCTTCTTAAGCATTCTTTTCGCCACCTATAGTTAATTTTCCGTCTTCAATTAATTGTTCTGCTACCCATTCAGCTACTCTTCCAGTTATTTCAACACAGTGGGCCTTTCTCTCTGGTGATTGAAAATTATCCCCTGCCCATTGTCTAGTAATTACACGACAACATAGAGATTTATATTCTTTTCTAATAAAATCATGTAATTCCTTAGCCTTGTCAAACATTGCAGGATTCATTTCTTCTCCATGAACTCTTCCATAAACCATACCAAGTGCCATTTCTCCACCGGATACAGCCCCACATAAACATTGAGCCTTTCCTAAACCAATTGGAAAACCAGATGCTAATTTTACAACTTCATCAGGATATAATTTTCCTAAAGCGTCATTAATAACCTGTAAAACTGCTTCCGAACAAAAAAATTCACCTCTTTGGAAATATCCCTCTGCTTCTTCCCTAACTTGTTTTAAATATTCTTCTTTTGTAATACTCATAATTCCCCTCCTTAAAATGTCCTTCCTCATTATAAGGGAATTTATTGTAAAAGTAAATATATAACAAACTTGTTTAATATATGGTCTTTAGTAATCTTCATCTAAAAGCTCTATATCATCATCTTCATAGTCAAAATCTCTAGATATTTCAGGATATTTTTCCTCATCGTCCTCTTCATAATTTGGATCAAAAATTTTTCTTAAATAATTATCTTCCATAATTTTCTCCTTAATTAAACTATATTTATTATAATACAAATTATATTATATATTTATAATATTAGGGTATACTTTTACTAGGAGGTTGCTATGAAGAATTTAAAAAAGCTATTATTTACAATTTTTTTAAGTATTTTTATTATTTCTAGTAGTTCTTTCGCAAAAGAGAATAGTACTATAAACATCTTTTTTACTCATGATATTCATGACCATGTTGAGGATTTTAATATATCTGAAAATGGACAAAATCTTAATATTGGTGGCTATGAAAGAATTAACCAGGCCATACAAAATCAATTAAAAGAGGATAAGGATAGTTTAATTTTAGATGCTGGAGATTACTCTATGGGAACTTTATTTCAAACTATCTTTAGTACAGAAAATCCCAGTTTAAGATTACTTGGAGAAATGGGTTATGATGCGACAACATTAGGAAACCATGAATTTGATTTTAGGACTAGGGGACTTGCCGATAGTTTACTTGCTGCAAAAAATAGTGGCGATAAACTACCAGAGTTACTAACAGCAAATATAGACTTGGAAAACTATGAAAACGTAGATGAACAGGAAGTAAAAAACTTAAAAAACGCCTTTGATGAATATGGAGTAAAGGAATATATAGTATTAGACAAAAAAGGCTACAAAATAGGTATATTTGGTTTAATGGGTAATGACTCTATATCAAATGCTCCAATGGCTGGAGTTAACTTTAAAGACCAAATTGAAACAGCTAAGAAAATTACTAGTATATTAAAAGAAGAAGAAAAGGTCGATTTAATAATTTGCCTTTCCCATTCAGGTACTTGGGAGGACAAAAGTAAATCAGAAGATGAAATAATGGCCAAAGAAGTTAAAGATATTGACTTAATTATTAGTGGCCATACCCATACTGAACTTTTAGAGCCTATAATTGTCGGAAAAACTATAATAGTTTCTTCTGGTGAATATGGTAAAAAATATGGGAAAATTGAAATTCAAAAAGAAGATGATAAATGGAAAGTTAAAAACTATAATTTGATTAAACTAACAGATGAAGTTGAAAATAAAGAATTAGAAGAAAAAATCCAGTACTTTAAAAATAAGGTTCAGGAAAATTATCTTAACCATTTTAACCTAGAATTTAATGAAATACTTGGAAAGACAAACTTTTCTTTTATATCGGAAGATGACCTAGGAACAGAACATAAGGAAGAGCCTTTAGCAAATTTAATTACCGACTCCTATATTCATGCTATTAAGAATATTGAAGGTAATAATTATGAAAGAATTGCTGCTTCAATTGTTCCCTATGGAACTATTAGAGGAAGTTTAACAAAAGGCAATATAGGAGTAGCAGATGTTTTCAATATAAGCTCCTTAGGAATTGGACCAGATAAAATATCGGGCTATCCTTTAATTGAGGTTTATTTATCTGGCAAGGAATTAAAAACAACTGCAGAAGTTGACGCTTCAATTCAGCCTATAATGGATGTAGCCCAACTTTATATTTCCGGTATGAATTACTCCTTTAATCCTAATAGACTTATTTTTAATAAACTCGACAGTATTTATTTAATTGATGAAAATGGAAACAAGGAAGAAATAAAAGACGACGAACTCTATAGAGTAGTTACTGGACTTTATACAGCTCAAATGCTTTCAATAGTAAAGGACCAATCCTTTGGACTAATGTCCATTGTACCGAAAAATAAATCTGGCGAAGAAATAAAAGATTTTGAAAAATATATTATACACGATAAGGACGGAAAGGAAGTTAAGGAATGGTATGCCTTAGCAGAATATATAAAATCCTTTGAAAAAGAAGATGGTCTACCTACAATACCAGAGGAATATTCCAAACCATTAGGTAGAAAAATCGTAAATAACGACAAGAGTTTTTCCGGAATATTTTCACATCCAAATCACATAGCCCTTGGACTCTATGCAATAATTCTAATAATTATTTTAATAGTAGTTTTTGTAGTAAGATTTATTATAAAAAGACGTAAGAAGAAAAAATAGAAAAAATTGTCAGAAATTTCTTCTGACAATTTTTTCTATTTATTTTCATAGTCTGTTATTATTTGTATTCTTTCAGAATGTCTTCCTCCTTGAAATTCTGAATTCAACCATTGATAAACAGCCATTTTTGCTACTTCTTCACCTATTACTCTCGCTCCTAATGCAAGAACATTTGCATTGTTGTGCTCTTTTGCCATCTTTGCTGAAAATACTTCATTTGCACAGGCACATCTAATTCCCTTTACCTTATTTGCTGCTATGGAAATTCCTATTCCTGTTCCACAAATAACTATTCCTGCGTCATATTCTCCACTGGCAACAGCCTCTGCAACTTTTATTCCATAATCCGGGTAATTGGCTTTTTCTCCTGATGATACTCCAAAATCTACAATTTCATGGCCTAATTCTTTTACATAATCAATTAGTGCAGGTTTTAATTCAAAACCTCCATGATCACTTCCTATTGCTATTTTCATATATCCTCCAAAAAATTAAAAAATATTTTTATAATACTCTTGCAGAACCATTATATACTAAGCCGGAAATAGGATCTACTGTAATTATTTGTCCATCTTTTAATATTTCTGTAGCTTTTTTTGCACCAACTATTGTAGACTTTTTAAAATGTAATCCTACTATAGCTGCATGGGATGTTAGTCCACCTTCTTCTACAACTATTGCTCCTGCTCTTTCAACAAAATTAATTATTTCAGCATCTGTAGATTGGGAAATTAAAATATCACCATCATTAAATTTGCTTTCAAGTTCTTCTACTGTATTTCCCACTACAACTTTTCCAGTGATGGATTCTTTACCTATTCCTTGTCCTTTTACTAGGATTTCTCCTATTGTATGAACTTTAATTAGGTTAGTAGTTCCACCAACTCCTACTGGAACTCCTGCAGTAATTATTACTAGTTCCCCTTCTTTTACAAAGCCCTTTTCCATTGCTGATGTTATAGACAAGTCTATTACAGCATCTGTACCTTCACAAATTTCAGATTGAATTGGGTAAACTCCCCAGGTTAATGCTAATTTTCTTAAAACATCTCTATTAAAGGTTGTTGCTATAATTGGAACTAATGGTCTTATTCTAGATATTGCCTTAGAAGTTGAACCTGTAGCTGTTGCTGTAATTATAGCAGATGCACCTAATTGAACAGATAGGGCTCTAGTTGATCTACTAATAGCATTAGTAGTGAAGTTATCCATCCAGTCCATTCTATTTTTAGTGGTTTCTGTAAATTCACTGGATTTTTCTGTTGAATCTGCTATTTCACTCATTACCTTAACTGCTTCTATTGGATAGTTACCAGCTGCTGTTTCTCCTGAAAGCATTATAGCATCTGTACCATCTAGTATAGCATTTGCCACGTCTGTTACTTCTGCTCTAGTTGGTCTTGGATTTCTAATCATAGAGTCTAGCATTTGTGTAGCAGTTATTACAGGTTTTCCTGCAAAACTTGTCTTTTTAATTATTTCTTTTTGGACTATTGGCATTGTTTCTGTTTTTATTTCAACACCTAAATCACCACGGGCTACCATTATACCATCTGAAGCTTCTATTATTTCATCTAAGTTATCTACACCTTCTTGTGATTCAATTTTTGAAATTATTTGTATATTTGAACCACCATTATCTTCTAAGATTTTTCTAATATCTATAACATCTTGGGCTTTTCTTATAAAACTTGCAGCAATAAAGTCAAGTTCCTGTTCTACTGCAAATATTAAATCGGATTTGTCCTTTTCTGTGATTGCAGGTAAATTAATAGTAGTATTTGGAACATTTACTCCCTTTCTACTTTTTAAAATACCATGGTTTTGTACTTCGGTAATTATATCTGTATCGGTTTTCTCTATTACCTTTAAGTCCACTAAACCATCATCTACTAGTATATGTCCACCAATTTCCACGTCTTTAGGTAGTTCTTTATAGGATATTGATACCATTTCCTTAGTTCCAACTACATCTTTTGTAGTTAAGGTAAATTTATCCCCAATAGCTAGTTGAACTTGTGGTACACCAAAATCTCCTAATCTAATTTCAGGTCCCTTAGTGTCTAACATTATCGCAATTGGCAAATCCAATTCTTCCCTAGCTTTTTTTATATTATTTATTCTAACTAAATGTTCTTCATGATCTCCATGAGAAAAGTTTAGTCTACAAACATTCATTCCTAATTTCATCAGCTCTTTTAAAGTATCTAAGTCTTCTGAAGCTGGTCCTATTGTACATACTACTTTTGTTTTTTTCATATTTTCCCCCAAACTATATGGATATTTCCCCTGCCATAGCGTATAATTCTTCATTTAATACTCTTTTGGTTTCAACTGCTTCTTTTATTGGTACAGGAACAATTTTACCATTTATTGTTGCCAAAGCTAATCCTGATTGTCCTTCTATTAAAAGTTGAACTGCCTTATTTCCCATTTCAGATGCTAAAAGTCTGTCATAAGGACAAGGACTGCCTCCCCTTTGAACATGGCCTAAAATAGTAACTTTAGTGTCTACTCCTGTTATTCTCTTTATGTCTTCCTTTAGTTCATATGGCTTACCTACACCTTCTGCTAATACTATAATATGGTGTAATTTGCCTCTTTTTCTACCTCTTTTAATTTTACTTGTTATTGCTTCCATGTCTAGTTCACGTTCCGGAATTATAATGCTTTCTGCACCACTGGCAACTCCTGAATAAAGTGCAATGTCGCCACAGTGTCTACCCATAACTTCAACAATATTAGCTCTTCCATGAGATGATGATGTATCTCTTAATTTACTAATTGCTTCAGAAACTGTGTCTATTGCAGTATAAAATCCAATGGTAGAATCTGTATAACCCATATCGTTATCAATTGTACAAGGAATACCTATGGTTTTAATGCCCATATTACTTAAAACCTCTGCTCCTCTATAGGAGCCATCTCCACCTAGAACTACAAGCCCATCAATTCCGAAGTCCTGTAAAATATTATATGCTTTTTTCTGTCCTCTTTCTGTCATAAATTCAGAGCTTCTTGCTGAGCCAAGAATAGTTCCCCCTCTTTGAATTATGTCGGCAACAGATGAAACATTCATTTCATATATATTTCCATTAATTAATCCGTCATAACCAAACCTTATTCCCATTATTCTAATTCCATTAAATATTGCCGTTCTAGCTACTGCTCTAATTGCAGCATTCATTCCAGGCGCATCTCCACCACTTGTTAGAATAGCTATTGTTTTCATTATTACACCTCTCATACAATTTTAATATTATCGTTTCCTAATATACCTAATAATTCCCCCATTACCAAACTATCATTTATGTCTATGAAGTATTTTTCTGAAAGTTGGTAACATTTATTATTCTTCTCAAAATATAAATTTACTGGATCTTTTCCGTATGACTTTAATAATATATTTTTTATTTCATTAAGTTTTTCATCGGAAATATTCTTTTCTATTCTTAAAAATAATTTATTTTTTATTTTATTATTTAAATTTTCTACATCTTCTAAAGTACTAACAATAATATTGGCTTCATCTCTTTCACTAATATTAATAGTACCTTTTACTATTAGCACCTTGTCCTCTTCTAAAATCGAACTATATTTTTGGTAGATATTTGGAAATACCGTTAGCTCAATAGTTCCATATAAGTCCTCTAATTTAACAAATTCCATAATTTTATTATTTTTTGTAAACTTTTTATTTATTGTGTCTACAATTCCAACAATTGTAACTTTTTTATTGTCCCATTTTTCTTCTATTATGGAAATATCGCCTTTTAATTCTAGGGTATTAAAATTAGAATACTTGTTAATTATGTCTTCATATGGCCTCATTGGATGATCTGTTAAATAAATTCCAAGTACTTCTTTTTCCAATTTTAAAAGATCTTTTTTATCATATTCGTCAATGTCGGAAATATTACTTTCCACTTCTTCGTTTTTATCATCTTCAAACATATCAAATAAGGAAGCTTGTCCCGGTATGTTTTTCTTTTGTGATGACTGAACAGAATCTATTACTAATGAATATTCTACCATAAGTCCAGCTCTTGTTACACCCATGGACGAAAATGCCCCAGCTTTTATTAAACACTCTATGGCTCTTTTATTAATTACTAATGGATTATCATCTATAATACGTTCAATAAAATCTCTAAAATTCTTAAATTCTCCATTTCTTTCTCTTACTTTTACTATTGTATCTATTAAATTTTCACCTACGTTTTTAATAGCCATTAATCCAAATCTTATTTTTCCATCTTCAACACTAAATTTTTTTAAACTATAATTTACATCTGGCTGTAAAATTTCTATATTTAATCTTTTAGATTCCTGAATATACAAGGCTATTTGTGATGTATTTCCCATTACCGATGACATTAAGGCTGCCATAAATTCAACAGGATAGTAATATTTTAACCAGGCTGTTCGCATTGCCACTAATGAATAGGCAGCTGAATGTGATTTGTTAAAAGCATATTTAGCAAAATCTATCATTAAATCATAAATTTTATTTGCTATTTCTTCAGATACGCCATTTCTTACAGCTCCAGGAATAATAATATTTCCTTCACTGTCTTCTTCTCCAAAAATGAATTTCTTTCTTTCAGCTTCCATTACATCCATTTTCTTCTTACCCATAGCCCTACGTAAATTATCGGCTGCTCCTAAACTATAGCCTGCCAATTGTTGAACTATTTGCATTACCTGTTCTTGGTATACAATTGTCCCATAAGTTACATTTAATATAGGCTCCAACTTAGGATGTAAATACTCTATTTCATCAACATGGTTTTTATTGTATATATATGTTGGAATTTCATTCATTGGCCCAGGTCTAAACAAGGAGTTTGCTGCAATTAAATCGTCAAATTTAGTCGGTTTTAATTCCTTTAAAAAATTTCTCATACCTGGTGACTCAAACTGGAATATTCCCAAAGTTTCTGCAACAGTAAATATTGAAAGTACTTTAGGGTCGTTTTCATCCATGTCCTCTATGGAAATTTTTTCCTTGTGATTTTTATTTACCAAATCAATAGCATCTTGAATTACAGTTAGAGTTCTTAAGCCTAGGAAGTCCATTTTCAACAGTCCTAATTCCTCTAATTCTATCATATTGAATTGAGTAATAACAGCATCTTTGTTTCTAGCCAGTGGAACATATTCCACTATAGGTTTTTTAGATATTACAACACCTGCTGCATGAGTTGAAGTATGTCTAGGCATACCTTCTACCGCATTGGCAATATCAATTAAATTTTTTATAGCTTCGTCACTATTATAGAGTTGTTTAAATTCAGGACTCATTTCTAAGGCTTTGCCTATGGTCATATTTAAAATCATTGGAACTTTTTTTGCAACTTCGTCTACAAGCTTATATTCCATGTCTAAAACTCTACCAACATCCCTTATGGCTCCACGAGCTGCCATAGTACCAAAGGTAACTATTTGAGCAACTTTATCTTCGCCATATTTTTCAATTACATAGTCTATTACCTCTTCTCTTCTTTCATAACAGAAATCTATATCAATATCAGGCATAGAAACTCTTTCAGGATTTAAAAATCTTTCAAAAAGTAAATTATACTTTAATGGGTCAATATCTGTAATTTCTAAAGCATAACTTACAATACTACCTGCTGCTGAACCTCTTCCAGGACCTACTGGAATATTTTTACTTTTTGCAAATCTAATAAAATCTGAAACAATTAAAAAATAATCAACAAAACCCATTTCTTCTATGGTGCTAATTTCAAACTCTAGCCTGTCTAATACAGTTTTATTAACTTCCTTATACCTTTTATATATACCCTTAGTTGCCAGTTCCCTTAAATAGGATTTGTTTGTATATCCTTCTGGTATTTCAAAATAAGGTAAATGTAAATTTCCAAAATCAAGTTCTACCTTACATCTTTCTGCAATTTTATTTGTATTTTCTAAAGCTTCTTCATAACCTTCAAAAAGTTCAAACATTTCATCTGCAGATCTTAAATAAAATTCAGCAGGGGCATAATGCATTCCACCTTCATTTTTCTCCTGTATGGTTTTTCCAAGTTGAATACAAAGGAGAATGTCGTGAATTTTCCAGTCCTCTTTTTTTACATAATGAACATCATTAGTTGCAACCATTGGTATGCCAGTTTCTTTAGAAAGAATTGGCATTTGATTTAATATTATTTCATCCTTATCTATGCCATGGTTCTGTAGCTCTAAAAAGAAGTTTCCCTTTCCAAAAATATCTTGTAACTCAAAAGCAACTTCTTTAGCTTTTTCATAATCATCATAGATAAGATTTTCTGAAACTTCTCCCTTTAAACATGCAGATAAGGCAATAATTCCTTGGCTATGCTTTCTTAAAACATCTTTATCTACTCTTGGCTTATAATAAAATCCATTTACATAACCTAAGGATACAATTTTCATTAGATTTTTATATCCTATTTCATTTTCAGCAAGTAAAATTAAATGGTTGTATCTTTTAGTATTGTTGCTTTTTTCTAAGTAAGAACCATTTACTGTATATATTTCACAACCTAGTATAGGATTTATTCCACGCTTTTTCGCTTCTTTATAAAATTGAACAATACCAAACATGGAACCATGGTCGGTTATTGCTAAAGATTTCATATTCAATTCTTCTGCATAATCTAATAGTTTTGTAATTGGACTAAATCCATCTAGTAAACTATATTCTGTATGCACATGTAAATGTGTAAATTCCCTGTTCATATAATATCCTTTCTAAACTACTATTTTAACACATTGTAGTAATTAAATAAAAATGCTTGTTGACGTATCATACTATACGCTATATAATATTATACAAGTTAAGCAAGGAGGTTAAAATGATATTCCAATATGGTAATCAAGTCTTAGATTTTTGTGTATTAGCGATTTTAGAACACCAGGATTCTTATGGCTACGAAATTACTCAAAAAATTTTAGAAACAATAGAAATTTCTGAATCTACCATGTATCCTGTTTTACGAAGACTAAAAAAATATAATCATTTAGAAACCTATGATGTTCCCTATCAAGGTAGAAATAGAAGATATTATAAAATAACCGATAGTGGAAGAGAACTTCTTGAAGTATATAAAAGTGATTGGGAAATTTATAAAGATAAAATTGATTATATAGTTAAGGGGGAAGAAGATGAATAGACTTTCTTTTAATATAGCATTAGAGAATAGACTAAAAGATGTATATGAAGAAGATAAAAGAGATGCAATAGAATACTACAATGAATTATTTGACGATATGGGCCTAGGAGATAATGATGAAATCCCTTTAGAATATCAGAATATAGATAAAATTGTTAAAGATATTAAGGCCGATATGAAAATTAATAGGGTAATAGAAAAATCAAAAAAAGATAATAATAGTATTTGGAAAAATATTTTAATAATTTTAGGAGCAATATTTGCAGTTATGTTTGCAATACCTGTGGCAATTCCATTAATATTCGCTTTTCTTATTTTAGTTCTGGTAATTATTTTTATACCTATAATAATATTTCTATCCATCATATTTTCCGCCGGAGTATCTATTTTTGCAATAATTGCTTCAACAATAAGATTTAGCGTTTTTCCTTTAGGAATTCTAGGATTGTTTTTTATTTTATTAGGCTTATCTATTTTAACTTTTAAATTTGCTAAGTTTATCGTTATTAAAACCAAAGATATTGTAGTGAGAAAACTGGATGAAAGGAAGTATAGAAATGAAAGGTAAAAAATCAACGATTATTGCAATTATATTTATAATAATTGGTTTAATTATTTCCATTTTTGCTTTTTTCCAATATGGATGGGAAAGTTTTTCATATAATTCAGAATTTGGAACTATTGGTTTTAATTATCATAACCATGATTATAAAAATAATAACTATGTATTGTCAACAGAATCTTTTTCCCTTGACAATTTTAATTATTTAGATATAGGTTTAGAATATTCAAGTGTGGAAATATTGACTACAAAAGATAATAAACCTAAAATTGAAATAGAATACAGGAATAAAAACAAAATTAATTATTCTCTTAAAAATAACAGATTGTCCTTGTATGATGACTATTATAGAAGTTCTCACAGAAATAAGAAAACCAATATTGTAAAATTATTTATTCCTGAGAATACAGAAATTTCAAGTCTAGAATGCTCTTTAGACCTAGGTGAATTAGAAATTACAGGAATAACTTGTAAAAAATCATATATTGAAACAAATTTAGGCTCAATAAGTATTACGGATTCTAATTTCGAAAATTCAGAAATCTCCCTTGATTTAGGAGAATTTATAGCTAGTAATACTATTTTAACAAATACGGAAGTAGATAATGATTTAGGTTCTATTGAAATATCAGGGCAGGTTTTAGGATACAATGAATTATCAGTTTCAATGGGAGCTGTTAATTTAAATCTAACCCAAAATAAAGATGACACACAGATAATTGCCGATAGGGACTTAGGTTATATAAATATTGACGGTGAATCCTTTAAGGGAATGTCTGAAGATAATCCTATTAACCCTTCCGGTTCTAATATAATAGAAATAGAAACAGATATGGGTTCCATTAATATTAATTTCAAGTAGAAATAGCTAGAAGTAGTTAATTACTTCTAGCTATATTCATTTTCATAACCAAATTTTTATATCCACCAAATTCATTGGCTTTACAAACACCTATAAAATCTTCTCCAAACATGTCATAGATATTGTTATATACTGAAAATTCCGGCAGTCTCCCCTTAATTTCTCCATTTTCATATAAGTATGCACTTTGAATAGGTGTAGAATAATCACCTTTTTCAGTATAGGCTCCACCTTGACACATATCTACATATATGGCTCTTTCATTTCCCAATAGTTTCTCTAAAGAATCTGCTGTTTTTTCAAAGTCAATCTGGACCTTATCTATATTTGGTAAGTCATTATATTCACCGAAAGCTGCCGCTGTATTTTCTATACTATATTTATTAGAAGTTGTTTTATCAGCGAAGGCTTGTCTAAATATTCCATTTTCGATTAAATAAAATTTATCATTTTCAATGATACTTCCTTCTAAGTCAAAAAACGGAATGTCGAAGTTTTCTTTAGTCCTATTAATTGTTACATTAAACTTATTCTTAAAAATCTGTTTTCCCTCTTTGTTTTTTAAATTAGAATTTCCTGCTGCTATATTCTTTGGATTTAACCATTGAATTAACTTACTATTAAAACTATCATTATTAAATATAATAGATATTTTACTTTCTTTTGGTAAATCTACCTTATTTTTAAAGCCAATTAATATTTTACTTATCTTATTTATAGAATCCCTTAAATTAAATTCTCTTGAAATATCTACAAAACCAGAATCAAAAATATTAATAGATTTTCTATGTTTAATTAATATAGTTAAAAGATAGTAAAGATCTTCATCATATAGATTTGTATTTAAATCATTTCTTAACTCGTATTTACTGCTATACATTTTAATATTATTCGAAAAAATAAAGTCCGGGAATTTTTCATTTAATTCAAATATGAATTCTTTAGCTTTATTAATAAAGTCTTCTTCATTATACTCATATGCTATACAGTTTTTTCTAACTCTGTTTTTTGTTATTTCTTCCTTGTATTTAATGTTTTTTCTTAAATTATTTCTAGCCCTTTCATAATATTCTTTTTTGTCCTCTCCTAAAAAACTATAAAATCCTATATTATTTCCATCATAATATCGAATAGAATTATTAGTCTTGTCCTTTCTACTAATCTTGTTAATTTTATTATTTATTATATTTGCTGTTATTTGCTTTTCTCTTTTTATGTATAATTCTTTAATCATATTCCACCTAACTTACCTGCATTTTATTTACCCTTATGTATGGTCCTCCAAAAGCTACCTTTAAAGGATATTGGTCAATTTTACCACAACTACCTCCTGATATTATTTCAATTTCATTTGAAAGACCAGTTATTTCATTTAATGTATTCATAACATTTCCCGTAATTACCGATACTAATACAGGGCTTGAAACCTTTCCATCTTTAATTAAATATGCTCTTTGAGGGGCTAAGGTAAATGTACTCATACCTGAACCATGATTTACTGTGTCGATATATATTCCGTCCTTTACTGAGGAAAATAATTCTTCAACTGTCTTATTACCTCCTTCAATAAAGGTTGAAGTCATTCTTACAATTGAATCATATTCAAAATTAATTGCCCTAGCATTTCCTGTAACTTCCTCATCTAATAAAGCACTGGTTTCAGTAGAGTGTAATCTTCCTTTTAAGAGTCCATCTTTTATTAAGTATGTTTTCTTACTTTTATTACCTTCATCGTCATAAGGTAGAAATCCTGAGTTTATTTCATAGCCACAGTCTACAATATTTAAAATATCTGAACCTACTTTTTTACCTATTGCCCATTCATTTAACATCTTTTCATCTCCTACCATAAAATCAGCCTCACTTTTATGGCCAAAACTCTCATGGGCAAATATACCTGCAGCCATAGGTGATAATATACAGGTATATTCATTTGGAATAATAGGTTCTGCTTCATTATAAAATTCTATGTTTTTTTCAATATCTTCCTTTAACTCAGTATATTGATTCTTTAATTCATTAAAATTATTTTTAAATATTCTTTTAAAACATTGTGGATTATTATTTTTACTTTTTATATAATAGCCTATATTTACAGAACATTCTACATAATCATATTCAACGTTTGTACCCTTGCTAGTAATTATTTGCTTTCTTATGTAGTTATCAATATAGAGCAAATGTTTTGGAATAATATTATCTATAGAATTTAAAAAATTGCTATAATCCAATATTACATTTTCTTTTTCTTCGTTTTGAACCTCTAAAATACTATCAAATTGAATTAATTTATCTACATTAACTTCATACTTCTCTACGATTTTATTTTTTTTATATTTGGATTTTCATTGGCCAATTTTGACAAGTAATTTATTTCTTTTTGAATATTATCAAAATTTGTTATAGAGCTTGTATACCATAACTTACCATCAAAAACCCTTATTATTGCTCCATTTTTACTATATTCTTTATTTTCCACTATTGCATTGTTTTCTATTCTTATATCTGTGGAAATATTGTTTTCTATTCTTATATCTGTATATAAATTTGGATTAAATTTATACATGTTTATCAACTCCCCTATATGTTATTATAACATTATAAATTAAAACTTTGGGAAGTGATTATATGAATATAGATGATTTAGAAAATTAGAGTATTTGTCTGGAATACCCTTTTTAATAGTTCTAGCAATTTTGGGGATAATATTATTTGTTTTCTTCTTTAATTTAATTTATTCTGGTAAAATTGCAAAAATAATTTCCACAATTATGTTTCTTGTGTCTACCACAACTCTACTTGGATTTTTCCTTTATTTAAAGCCCTATAATAATTTAATTTCTTTAAATACACCTGCAATAAAAAATTATCAGTATATATTTGGCCATAAAAAATTTTATTTAAAAGATGAATTAAATCTATACAAAAAAGGTTATTTTTTAGATACTTTTGATAAAAATCCATTATATGAATATAAAGAAGAAAATATACCTATTGAATATTTAGGTATAAATCAGGGAGAATATTTTTTTAAATTTAATGAAGATGTAATTTTCACCTATAATAAGGTTGATTTTACTAATGTAGACAAGCCAAGTATTTTTATTAGGCAATATTTCCTAAAAGATAAAGAATATATTAATGAGGGATTTATTGAAAAATCTCCTAAATTTTTTATTAAATATAAAATCCCAGAAAATTTACAAAATTTAACTTTTAATAATGAAAATAGTAGGACAAATGCTATATATGATAAGTCCTATAACTATTTAATACATAGTTTAGCTATTAAATACCATTAAAAATAGACAAAATAAAAGGCTGTGTATTACAGCCTTTTAATATCTCTTGTACAATATGTCTTTTTTTAGTTCTTTTACAGCATTTCTTCCTAGTAGGTCCTTTACTATATTAAATGCAAATTTTTGTGCATAGGCAGGTCCTGCTGCTGTTATTATATTATCATCTATTACAACTGCTTCGTTTCTATGTCTACCATTTAAAATCCTATTTTCTATTCCAGTATAGCAAGTATATCTTCTATCTTCTAATATTCCTGCTTTATTTAAAACTAAAGGTCCTGCACAAATTGCTGCTATAATCTTTCTAGCTAAATGCATGTTTTTTATAGTTTCCAATACTCTTGCATCTGCCATAAGATTTTCCACACCTTCTAAGCCACCAGGAATTATTATTCCATCATATTCTTCAATGTCAATATCCTTTAAAAACTTTTCAGCTTGAAATATTATTTTATGAGCTCCAGTAATTGTTAAGCTGTCTGATACTGAAACCATATCAACTTCAATTCCTACTCTTCTTAAATAGTCAACCTGTGTTAACGCCTCTACTTCTTCTAATCCATCAGCTAACAAAATAATTACCTTACTCATTTTTTCCTCCTATAATATTTTCTTTAAAAACTGTCCTGTATAGGACTTTTCAACTTTAATAATGTCTTCTGGTGTTCCGGTAGCTATTATTTCTCCACCACCATCTCCACCTTCAGGGCCTAAATCAATAATATAATCCGCTGTTTTTATTACATCTAGATTATGCTCTATTACAATTACTGTATTTCCTTGTTCTACAAGTAATTCTAAGACTTTTATTAATTTATGAATATCAGCAGTATGAAGTCCTGTAGTTGGCTCATCAAGAATATATATAGTTTTTCCTGTTGATCTCTTACTTAATTCTGCTGCTAATTTTACCCTTTGAGCTTCCCCTCCAGATAATTCTGTAGAAGGTTGTCCAATCTTTATATACCCCAAACCAACATCATTTAAAGTTTCAAGTTTTCTTGATATAGAAGGAAGGTTCTCAAAAAACTTTACTCCCTCTTCTACTGTCATTTCTAAAATATCGGAAATGTTCTTTCCCTTATACTTTACTTGAAGAGTTTCTCTATTATATCTTTTACCATGACATACTTCACATGGTACATATATATCCGGTAAAAAGTGCATTTCTACTTTAACTGTTCCGTCTCCATGACAAGCTTCACACCTTCCACCTTTAACATTAAAACTAAAACGTCCTTTTTTATAGCCCCTTAGTTTAGCTTCTGTTGTTGATGCAAATAAATCTCTAATTTGATCAAATACCTTTGTATAGGTTGCCGGATTTGACCTTGGAGTTCGCCCTATTGGAGATTGGTCTATTTGAATTACCTTATCTAATTTATCCAATCCCTTAATAGATTTATATTTACCTGGCTTTAACTTAGCTCTATTTAATTCCTTTGCTAGTATTTTGTATAATATTTCATTTACTAAACTACTTTTTCCGGAACCGGATACACCTGTAACACAAGTAAATACCCCTAAAGGAAATTTAGCAGTAACATTTTTAAGATTATTTTCCTTACAACCTGTTAATGTAACAAAGTCTTTTGGTTTTCTTCTTTCCTTGGGAACTTCAATTTTTTTCTTTCCTGACAAATACTGTCCTGTTATTGAATTAGGATTTTTAACTATATCCTCTATTGTACCCTGGGCTACTATTTCACCACCATGAATTCCAGCACCTGGTCCAATGTCCACAATATAGTCTGCTACCTTCATTGTATCTTCGTCATGTTCAACAACAATTAAGGTATTGCCAATATCCGTTAAACCTCTTAAAGCCTCTAATAGCCTGTCATTATCCCTTTGGTGTAAGCCTATACTAGGTTCATCTAATACATAGCAAACTCCAACTAAGGCCGAACCAATTTGAGTTGCAAGTCTAATCCTTTGAGACTCTCCACCAGATAATGTTCCTGAAGCTCTTGACAAGGTTAAATATTCTAGACCAACATCTTGAAGAAACTGTAGTCTGGATATTATTTCCTTAATAATTTCAGAGCCGATTAATTTTTCTTGCTTATTTAATTTTATTTTCTTAAACCATTCTAAGGAGTCCTGAACTGCCATATCGGTTATATCTATTATGTTTTCTTCATTGATTTTTATTGAAAGATACTCATCCTTTAATCTTTTTCCATGACATTTTTTACATTCTATTTCCGTCATATATTCACTGATTCTATCTTTCATAGCCTCACTTGTTTGGTTGTATCTTCTTTCAAGATTTCTAATTATACCTTCAAAAGGACCTTTGTATTTTTTCCAACCACCATAGTGACTATCAAAAGAAAACTCTAAATCCTCATCACCGGTACCATATAAAATTTCATTAATAAGTTCTTCTGGTGCTTCTTTTAGAGGTTTATCTAATGGATACTTGTATTTTTCAAATATGGCTTTTAATATTTCATAATAATAAGTTCCTTCTTTAGATGTTGCAAAGGGTTCTATTGCTCCTTCCGAAAAAGACAAATTATAATTAGGAATTATTAAATCCCTATCAATTTCTGTATGAAAGCCTAGTCCATGACATTCCGGACACATACCAAAGGGATTGTTAAATGAAAATGATCTTGGTTCTATTTCATCATAGGAAATATGTCCATCGGGACAGGTTTTCTTTGAACTTAAAACCATAGTATCTCCATCAATTACTTGAATTTTAACTATTCCTTCAGCTAATTTTAAGGCTGCTTCAATAGAGTCAGCTAGACGGGCATCTATTCCTTCTTTTACAATTATTCTATCTACAACTATATCTATATTATGTTTTTTATTTTTTTCTAATTTTATTTCTTCACTAAGTTCATATAGTTCATCATCTATTATTACACGAATATATCCTTCTTTTTTCATGTTTTCAAGTAGACGAACATGTTCACCTTTCTTACCTTTAACAACTGGTGCTAGGATTTGAATTCGAGTTCTGTCGGGAAGTGTTTTAACCTTATCTACCATTTGGTCAATTGTTTGACTTGTTATTTTCTTTCCACAAACCGGACAAAAAGGCGTACCAATTCTAGCATAGAGTAATCTTAAATAATCATAAATCTCCGTTACTGTACCTACAGTTGAACGAGGGTTTTTACTAGTGGTTTTTTGGTCAATAGAAATAGAAGGAGATAATCCTTCTATTGATTCTACATTTGGTTTTTCCATTTGTCCTAAAAATTGTCTTGCATAACTAGATAAAGATTCTACATATCTTCTTTGTCCTTCTGCATATATAGTATCGAAAGCCAAAGATGATTTTCCAGAACCACTTAAGCCGGTAAATACTATCATTTTATCTCTAGGGATTACTAGACTTACATCTTTTAAATTATTTTCTTTAGCACCTTTTATAACTATTTTATCTAAACTCAATTTATCACCTGCTAAAAATCCTTCTTTAATTTTCTAATTTCATCTCTTAAATTAGCAGCTCTTTCAAATTCCAAAGCTTCTGCTGCCTTATACATTTCCTCTTCCATACTAATAATTAAATTATTAATATCTTCTCTTGTAATAGTATCACTTTCAAATTTATATTCTGATAATTCTTCTGCTACTTGTGTAACAGAAATGGTATCTCTAATTTCTTTATTAATGGATTTAGGAGTAATTCCATGTTTTTTATTATAGTCATCCTGTATTTCTCTTCTTCTATTTGTTTCACTTATAGCTGAATCCATAGATCTGGTAATATTATCTCCATACATTATTACCCTACCATCTACATTTCTAGCAGCCCTTCCTATTGTTTGTATTAAGGAGGTTTCAGATCTTAAAAATCCTTCCTTGTCTGCATCAAGTATGGCTATTAAAGACACTTCCGGTAGGTCCAACCCTTCTCTTAATAGGTTAATACCTACTAAAACATCATACTTACCTAGTCTTAAATCCCTAATTATTTCCATTCTCTCTAAAGTGTCAATATCAGAATGAAGATAGGTTACTTTAATATCTAACTCCTCTAGATATTTTGTAAGGTCTTCTGCCATTTTTTTAGTTAAGGTTGTAATTAATACCCTTTCCTTCTTTTCTATATTTTTATATATTTCTGTAGCTAAATCATCAATTTGACCTTTTGTTGGCCTAACTTCAATTTTCGGATCCAATAATCCTGTTGGTCTAATTATTTGTTCTACAACCTGCTCCTCATGCTCTTTTTCATAAGGTCCGGGAGTAGCAGATACAAAGAGAATTTGATTTATCATAGATTCAAATTCATTAAATTTTAATGGTCTGTTATCCAGTGCAGAAGGTAGTCTGAAACCATAGTCAACTAGATTTGTCTTTCTTGACTTATCACCTTCATACATTCCTCTTATTTGTGGCAATGTAACATGGGACTCATCAACAATTATTAAAAAATCATCTGGAAAATAATCAATTAATGTGTACGGTCTTGAACCAGGCTCTCTACCACTTAAGTGTCTTGAATAGTTTTCTATTCCGGTGCAAAAACCCATTTCAGATAACATTTCCAAATCATAATTTGTTCTTTGCTCAATTCTTTGGGCTTCTAAAAGTTGATTATTGTCTTTAAAATACTTGATTCTTTCCTCTAATTCTTCTTCAATAGTTACTAAGGCCTTTTTCACTTTTTCTTCTGATGTAGCAAAGTGAGAAGCAGGGTAAATGGCTATATGATTTCTAGTACCAATTATTTCTCCTGTTAAAGAGTTTATTTCTGTAATTCTTTCAATTTCATCTCCAAAAAATTCTACTCTAACGCTGTTTTCATCTTGTGAAGCTGGAAAAATATCCAAGCTGTCCCCTCTAACTCTAAAAGTACCTCTAGTAAAGTTAATATCGTTTCTAACATATTGAATATCAACTAATTTACGCATTATTTCATCTCTGTCTTTAATCATACCCGGTCTTAAAGAAACAACTAAATTTTCATAATCTATAGGATCTCCTAAACCATAAATACATGAAACTGAAGCAACTATAATAACGTCCCTTCTTTCAAAAAGAGCCATAGTTGCTGAATGTCGTAATTTATCTATTTCATCATTAATTGAACTATCCTTCTCTATATAGGTATCACTTTGAGGAACGTAAGCCTCCGGTTGATAGTAATCATAATAGCTAACAAAAAATTCAACGGCATTATCCGGAAAAAATTCTCTAAATTCACTAGCTAATTGATAAGCCAATGTTTTATTATGTGCAATTACCAAAGTCGGCTTTTGGACCTTTTCAATAATATTAGCCATTGTAAAGGTCTTACCTGAACCGGTTACCCCTTTTAATGTCTGCGCCTTCATTCCTTTATTGATTCCATTTACTAATTTATCTATAGCCTCTGGTTGATCACCAGTAGGTTTAAATTCTGAATTTATTTTAAATTTCATATTACACCTCTTTGAACAATTGTTCGCTTATATATTATACCCTACTATATAAATCTAATCAAAAAAAATAAATAAAGAACAGGAAATATCCTATTCTTTATTCAAATAAATTTATTATTTTATTATATACATCTTTGAAGAATGCTGAGATTTTATCTAACAAACCACTTTTTTCAGCCTCATTATATAAATCTTTTGCACCATCTACAATTTTATCCTTCCATTTGTTTAATTGATTTAATACTTCTTCTGATGTTAATGCATCGGTATTAACATATTTATTAAAGTAAGAAATCAATTTATCCATTTGTTCCTGTGTAACAATATTGTCTAAATCATACTTTTCTAATGATTCTTCAACAACTTGTCTAATTTCATCTATTGTAGGAATTTTATCCTGTTTTTCATTTATATTAGCAAGTTCCCTTTTTATTTCAGTAATTGCATTATTTAATTCACTAGTAGAAAAACCTTTAGTATCCTTGTTTTCTTGGGAAATTTCATTTACTGTATCAAGTTCTTCCTGTGCAACTTCCATTCTTTCAGTATCCAATACTTCTCCATTAGCTTCAAAAGCCTTATAGACACCTGTTAAAGCAGATTCTCCAGTAACCGGTCTAATTGCACCTACTAAAATTGTAGCATCTTCAACTCCAGCTGTAATACTAGCATTTGCATATTGCTCCTCTGTTATCTCGGTAATGTTTTTAGGAGTTTTAATAACTACATTTACTCCCTTACCGGAGTTTTCTTTTGTAACTAATACTGAAGAAATCATATTTCCTGGATTATTTGGATCTCCACCAATATATTTAATTAAATCATCATAAGTTACTTTTATAGTATTAATATTATCCTTGTTCTTAATACCTAATAATTTCATTGTTTCATCTATTTGTCCACTTTTTAATGAACCACCATAAACATAGGTAGGTTTACCCCATCTTTCATTTATTACTTCAGTATCTATTTCATTAGCAAATGATGGAATTGTAGAACTTGCTAGAATTGAAAAAGTCATTATTCCTATAAATATTTTTTTAATCTTATTATTCATCTATACCTCCTTGATATAAATAGATTATAACATAGACAGCGATAATGAATTTCTACGAAATATCTACAATTAATTAGAAACCCTCATTGCATAAAAAGTTAACAAATTATCGTTATAATTAATACATCCTTCATCAACCATAGAGCCTAGTAAATCAATATCATTTACATTATCACTATAGCCTAATAGAGTACTATAATATTCCTCTAAAGTAGAAGTTCTTTTTTGATTAATTAAACTATTTAATTCATCTATGTCATTGGGTTTTCTGTCTGTATTTCCCTCAGCTATAATTGTAATTTTATCATCTTTTACTTTTAATCTAATTGTAATGTCTTCCACTCCATGTTCTATCATATAATTTAATACTGAATTAGTAATTCTTTTTGAAACAACTGCATCACTGGTTTTCATAAATATTTTTTCTCCTTTCAATAGCAGATATAATAGAATCATAAATCGGAACCAAGGTAGCTGCTATAAATCCACCAGAAAAACCATTATTATACAAGTTCATACCACCATGTAAATATCCAACATTAGCAACTAAGGCTGCGTGACAAAAACCTGCAAATATCCCTGCAAATGCCCCATATTTACCTGCAATTGGAGCAAGTGTTGTTCCAAATAAAGCTGCTAATAATGTACTTGCACTTAAATTGTCATATGTATTTAAGAAGGTAGCCAGTCGAACTCCTATTAATATAGGAATAGTGTTTTTTGGATGCTTACCAAAAGCAGCAAAACCTACAATAGTTAAAATTCCACCTACTGTTGGCCCTGTTAAGTCCCCTCCTATAACCAAAATAAATGTTGTACCGATAATTCCCATAATCCCCATATTTATTAAAGTAATAGGAAATCCATATAAACTAATAAAATCAGCCATTAACTGACCAGTATTTTTTAAAAGTTCCTTATAATCTCTAAAAGATTTATTATTTAAAATAAACCCTATAATTATCATTAAAATAAAATAAAAATAAAAAACTACAGCATGTTGAACATTATTTCCCGACGAAATAATATTAACAGTTTCTACGTCCATATCAAACATCTTTAATACTGCCGTAGCAAACATACCTACCATACCTGCTGTAAATCCAACATTATATAAATTAAATCCTTGATGAAATCTTAAAAATGCTTGTGAAAGAGGTGGTAGGACAAAACCCACTATAATTCCCGCTAAATAAGCAAGTAAAATTGATTTACTTAAGGGAATACCAAATCCAAAAGCAATTTCACCAACTAAAGGTCCTAAAGCAGAACCAAATAAGGCAGGCAATAGATAATTTTTAAATTCTGTTTTTTCAAATTTTGAATATAAATATACTCCCAAAGTAATAGGAATAGAGTTAAAAATATTTTTTCCAAAAAAAGAAAAACCACAAACAGTAAAAATAGCCGCTATTAAGGGTCCATTTAAACTTACTCCAGTTTTACGTACTAAAAACACTGATAGTATTGTTAACATACCACTATTAAAATATGCTCCACCCATTCCTCCAACTTTTACATAATCTGTAATTAAATTATCTGGAGAAAGGATAATATCCTTTAAGCCACTTAAAATATCCTTAGGAGAATCAAAAAACAAAGAAACAATTATTAAATAAATCCCTAATAAATATACAAGTAAATACTTTTGCGATATCTTATATTTTTCATCTTTTATTTTTTTTACATTCGACATAAATTTCCCCTTCAATTTTTCTTCTTATTCAATTATAGTATATAAACCGATATAATCTCAACTATATTAAGTAAATATATCAATAAAAAAGGAATAGTCTTATATAAACTATTCCTCACAAATTTAAATAAAGTTAAATAATAACCTATTTGATTTTTTTTGTTTATACTGGTATTTTTATATTTTCTAAATCAAGATAATATCTATTAAAGTCTATTCGTAGATATTGATAAATAATTATAATAGAAAAGCATCTACATGATGTAGATGCTTTTTGGTTGCGGGAGCAGGATTTGAACCTACGACCTCCGGGTTATGAGCCCGACGAGCTACCAAACTGCTCCATCCCGCGATATAATAACTACTTTACTAGTTATAATTATTACATATTAGCCAAATATAATCCAGCTTATTATATATAAAATGGTGCCGGAGATCGGAATCGAACCGATACGATCTGTTAAGGATCGCAGGATTTTAAGTCCTGTGCGTCTGCCAGTTCCGCCACTCCGGCTTATTTGGCTCCCAGGGTGGGACTCGAA